>NZ_CP084622.1:285000-287500 GCF_020422885.1 Mesobacillus sp. S13
ACTCATAACTCTTTCTTGGAGAGTTTGATCCTGGCTCAGGACGAACGCTGGCGGCGTGCCTAATACATGCAAGTCGAGCGGATCTTCATTAGCTTGCTTTTGAAGATCAGCGGCGGACGGGTGAGTAACACGTGGGCAACCTGCCTGTAAGACTGGGATAACTTCGGGAAACCGGAGCTAATACCGGATAATCCTTTCCCTCACATGAGGGAAAGCTGAAAGACGGTTTCGGCTGTCACTTACAGATGGGCCCGCGGCGCATTAGCTAGTTGGTGAGGTAACGGCTCACCAAGGCAACGATGCGTAGCCGACCTGAGAGGGTGATCGGCCACACTGGGACTGAGACACGGCCCAGACTCCTACGGGAGGCAGCAGTAGGGAATCTTCCGCAATGGACGAAAGTCTGACGGAGCAACGCCGCGTGAGCGATGAAGGCCTTCGGGTCGTAAAGCTCTGTTGTCAGGGAAGAACAAGTACCGGAGTAACTGCCGGTACCTTGACGGTACCTGACCAGAAAGCCACGGCTAACTACGTGCCAGCAGCCGCGGTAATACGTAGGTGGCAAGCGTTGTCCGGAATTATTGGGCGTAAAGCGCGCGCAGGCGGTTCCTTAAGTCTGATGTGAAAGCCCCCGGCTCAACCGGGGAGGGTCATTGGAAACTGGGGAACTTGAGTGCAGAAGAGGAGAGCGGAATTCCACGTGTAGCGGTGAAATGCGTAGAGATGTGGAGGAACACCAGTGGCGAAGGCGGCTCTCTGGTCTGTAACTGACGCTGAGGCGCGAAAGCGTGGGGAGCGAACAGGATTAGATACCCTGGTAGTCCACGCCGTAAACGATGAGTGCTAAGTGTTAGAGGGTTTCCGCCCTTTAGTGCTGCAGCAAACGCATTAAGCACTCCGCCTGGGGAGTACGGCCGCAAGGCTGAAACTCAAAGGAATTGACGGGGGCCCGCACAAGCGGTGGAGCATGTGGTTTAATTCGAAGCAACGCGAAGAACCTTACCAGGTCTTGACATCCTCTGACAACCCTAGAGATAGGGCGTTCCCCTTCGGGGGACAGAGTGACAGGTGGTGCATGGTTGTCGTCAGCTCGTGTCGTGAGATGTTGGGTTAAGTCCCGCAACGAGCGCAACCCTTGATCTTAGTTGCCAGCATTCAGTTGGGCACTCTAAGGTGACTGCCGGTGACAAACCGGAGGAAGGTGGGGATGACGTCAAATCATCATGCCCCTTATGACCTGGGCTACACACGTGCTACAATGGATGGAACAAAGGGCTGCAAAACCGCGAGGTCGAGCCAATCCCATAAATCCATTCTCAGTTCGGATTGCAGGCTGCAACTCGCCTGCATGAAGCCGGAATCGCTAGTAATCGCGGATCAGCATGCCGCGGTGAATACGTTCCCGGGCCTTGTACACACCGCCCGTCACACCACGAGAGTTTGTAACACCCGAAGTCGGTGGGGTAACCTTTTGGAGCCAGCCGCCTAAGGTGGGACAGATGATTGGGGTGAAGTCGTAACAAGGTAGCCGTATCGGAAGGTGCGGCTGGATCACCTCCTTTCTAAGGATATTGCCGTAATGGCAATCGGAATGCGAACCTTCTGGTTCGTACTGTTGACTAGCTTGTTTGTTTAGTTTTGAGGGAGCAATTCTCTCAAAGCTTTTTTGTTCCTTGAAAACTAGATAATCGTAAGTAAGAAGAACCAAGAAAAACCGAGTGATCGCCATTTTAGTTTTCTCTCTATTCAATTAGAGAAATGACCTTTTAGGTTAAGTTAGAAAGGGCGCACGGTGGATGCCTTGGCACTAGGAGCCGATGAAGGACGGGACTAACACCGATATGCTTCGGGGAGCTGTAAGTAAGCTTTGATCCGGAGATTTCCGAATGGGGAAACCCACTGTTCGTAATGGAACAGTATCTTTACCTGAATACATAGGGTATTGAAGGCAGACCCGGGGAACTGAAACATCTAAGTACCCGGAGGAAGAGAAAGCAAACGCGATTCCCTGAGTAGCGGCGAGCGAAACGGGACATAGCCCAAACCAAGAGGCTTGCCTCTTGGGGTTGTAGGACACTCTACATGGAGTTACAAAGGAACGGGGTAGATGAAGTGGTCTGGAAAGGCCCGTCAGAGAAGGTAAAAACCCTGTAGTTGAAACTTCGTTCCCTCCTGAGTGGATCCTGAGTACGGCGGGACACGAGAAATCCCGTCGGAAGCTGGGAGGACCATCTCCCAAGGCTAAATACTCCCTAGTGACCGATAGTGAACCAGTACCGTGAGGGAAAGGTGAAAAGCACCCCGGAAGGGGAGTGAAAGAGATCCTGAAACCGTGTGCCTACAAGTAGTCAGAGCCCGTTCATGGGTGATGGCGTGCCTTTTGTAGAATGAACCGGCGAGTTACGATTACATGCAAGGTTAAGTTGAGAAGACGGAGCCGCAGCGAAAGCGAGTCTGAATAGGGCGAATGAGTATGTGGTCGTAGACCCGAAACCAGGTG
>NZ_CP084622.1:890000-1130000 GCF_020422885.1 Mesobacillus sp. S13
TGGGACCTGAAATATAAAAAATCTCTTGCATATGATTGTATAGATACAAATTTTTTAGAAAGAAAGGGCGGCTTAAATGGACGAAAAATTGTACGCTCAAGATTTGGTTGAGTGCCCGACTGTTTTTTGTGCGAATCGTGATGACCAGGCTCCGCTTTTTACAGCAGATGCCTTGATTAATGGTGACATTCAAAAGATTAACCTTGAGGATTATCGGGGAAAGTGGGTCATTTTATTTTTCTATCCAAGCGATTTTACCTTTGTCTGACCGACAGAACTGGCGGCGGTCGCCGCTGTTTACCCTTATATCCAGGCGCTGGGAGCTGAGTTGCTGGCCATCAGCACGGATAGTGTTTACTCTCACAAGGTTTTTAAGGAAACCTCTCCATCTTTGAAGAATGTAACGTATCCAATGGTAAGCGACAGGACACAGGTTATCAGCCGTGCTTACCGGGTCCTGGATGAAACAACAGGGGCCTGTTTCAGGACATCGGTTTTCATTGATCCAGGGGGGATTATCAGGGCAAAGCTTACTTATCCCGGGAATGTCGGCCGCAATCTTCCTGAACATGTAAGGATGCTGCAGGCTTTTGAATATGCCAAGCAAACGGGCAAAGGTGTGCCGGCGAACTGGGTGCCCGGCCAGCAAGGAGTCAGTACGGACCCATCCAATATAGGAAATATTTAAATGCGAGCAGGTTCTGTTAAACAGGGCCTGTTTTTTATATCCAGGCTTGTCCGCTTTATTTTTTGTCTGTGACCAGCATCACAATTGGTGGATAAAAATGTCACAAATTCTCTACAAAAATCTTCGATATCACTCACAAAGTTTTTTTAAAATAGAATTGAGATTATGTTAAGAATTTCACAAACGAAATTAGGAGGAACTGAAGATGGATGAGGTCCTGATATTAAGCCGGATCCAGTTTGCTGTCACTGTCTTTTATCATTTTTTATTCGTTCCATTGACCCTTGGTTTAGTCATCCTCGTTGCCATCATGGAGACAAAGTATGCGCGTACGCTCGACCTGACGTACAAACGTATGGCGGATTATTGGGGAAAACTGTTCGCTATCAATTTTGTGCTTGGCGTGATTACAGGTATTACGATGGAATTCCAATTTGGCACGAACTGGTCTGAGTACTCTAAGTATATGGGAGATATTTTCGGATCGCCGCTCGCGATTGAAGCTCTGGTCGCCTTTTTCCTAGAATCGACCTTTATGGGAATCTGGCTGTTCGGCAAGGATAAGTTGTCACCAAAGCTGAGGGCTTTTTCGATCTGGATGGTCGCTCTCGGCACGAATATTTCGGCTCTTTGGATCATTACCGCCAACGGATTCATGCAAAACCCGGTCGGCTATGTCCTGAAAAATGGCCGAGTAGAATTGAATAGCTTTTCAGAGCTCGTCACCAATCCCTATGCCTGGTATATGTTTATACATACTGTTGTAAGTGCCTATATTGTCGGAGCTTTCTTCATGATGGCCATCAGTGCTTACCATCTGTTAAGGAAGAATGAAACTTCTTTTTATAAAAAATCATTCAAATACGGATTGGCCATGGCCCTGTTCTCAGCCACATTGACACCTTTCATTGGGCACCAGTCAGGTGTGTTCGCGGCGAAAATGCAGCCGGCAAAAGGGGCAGCGATGGAGGCTGTCTGGGAAACACAAAAAGACATGCCCTTCCACCTGATCCAGATCCCGGATCAGGAAAATGAGCGCAATGCTTTTGAGGCAATCAGCATACCGAAGCTGGGCAGCTTCTTCTATACAAACTCCTTTGATGGAGAAGTGACCGGATTAAATGATATTCCTAAAGATGAACGGCCAAATGTCGAACTGGTCTTTTACGCTTTCAGGGTAATGGTCGCGCTCGGAATCTTTTTTCTGGCTGTATCCTGGTACGGCTTGTACCTTTACCGGAAAAACAAACTGGAAAACTCACCAAGATACCTGAAGCTCGTACTATATTCTGTGCTGCTGCCGTACCTGGCGATCAATGCCGGCTGGATGGTGGCTGAGGCGGGGAGACAGCCATGGGTTGTATATGGATTGATGAAAACATCGGAGGGAGTATCGCCAATCGCTATGTCCCAGGTGGTGTTTTCCCTGGCAGCTCTCGTCATTTTCTATACGATCCTGTTGATCGCGGATGTTTATTTAATCATCAAATATGCAAAAAAGGGTCCTGAATCAGAGATTAAATATGGCCTTGAAGGAGGCGTAAAGCATGTCTCATGATACACTTGCCATCATTTGGTTCGGTTTGTGGGGATTGATTTGGACGGTGTATTTCATCCTCGATGGATACACTCTTGGTACTGGAATGCTGTTTCCGTTCATTGCGAAAAACCGCCAGGAACGCAACCAGCTTCAGGAGGCAGTCGGACCGTTCTGGGGAGGGAATGAGGTCTGGCTCATCACCGCAGGCGGAGCGACATTCGCTGCTTTCCCGGCAGTTTATGCCGATATGTTCAGCTTTTTGTATACACCATTATTCCTGGTTCTGATCGCTTTGTTCATCCGGGCGATTGGACTTGAATTCATGCATAAGGACGACAACCCGCTATGGCAGGCAGCGTGTAAATGGGGGTTTTTTACCGGAAGCTTCTTGATCGCTTTCTTATTCGGAGTCACCTTCGCCAATCTGTACCGGGGATTATTGATCGGCACCAATGGCTATGAAGGCAATTTGTTCAGCCTGCTGAATGGCTATGGCATAGTGGGAGGATTGCTGTTTGTATCATTATTCCTGCTGTCAGGCTCTCTATGGATTCAGTTGAAGACAGCGGGGCAGACCGCCGTGCGGGCTTACAGAATATCAAGGATCTTAGCAGGTGTGACTCCGGCCATGCTGTCGCTGTTCTTTTTGGCGACAGTGAACAGGACACCATTGCTCGATAATTACTCGCAGCAGCCGGTCCTTTGGATTGTGCCGATGCTCGCACTAGCTGCGATGCTTACGGCAGTGTACTTTATTTTTAAAAAGAAAATCGGTTATGCCTTTACCGCTGTCTGCGTGACGATTTTTACGAAAATGGCCTTTGGCTTCGTCGGGATGTTCCCGAACATGCTGCCATCAAGCATAGACAACGCCTACAGCGTGACACTTTATGAGGCTGCAGGCAGCAAGCTCAACCTGACCATCATGTTCGTCGTGGCCGTCATCTTCGTGCCAATCATCATCGCTTACCAGTCCTGGAGCTACACACTTTTCAAGGACAAAATAGTAAAAGAAAGCGCGAAGGGGTATCAATAATGTGAGGCGCCTGGTTTTCCAGGCGCCTCATTAAGTGTTTAGTATTCTGTGGTTCTTGGCTTAAGCTTGGTTTTAGCAGTTGATATTTCCTTGCTTTTCTTAATGGGATTTTCTTTTAAAATATAACCTGCATAAGCCTTGTTCCATTTTCTGATTGCCAGATAGGAGAGTATGGCTGTAATAGTGAGTATTCCGGTAATGACCGGCCAAAACACTGTTGATACATAACCTCCAGCATACGCTAACCCGATTGGGGAGAAGACGACGTATATGACTGCTACCAGTGCCAGCAGGATAATGGATACTGGCAGGGAATATTTCCAAGGGACCATGTCGACTGCTGCCTCAGACCGGAATGTATATGGCTTGGCTGTTGGTTTCCACATACCGATGGCGATCATGATCGCTGCTTCAACGACGAACAAGATGGCGTAAATGTGGATGAAATGGATCGGTACAACAAAGTCGAATAGATGCTGGGTGCCCCAAACGAGCATATAATAAGTGATCACATGGAAGATGATCACGACTTTGGCTGCAAGCGCAGGTACACGTTTTGTAAAAATCCCGACTAGCAGTATGACGATGATGGGAATATTGAAAAAGCCTGTGAACCTTCTGATCAAATCCCATAATCCTTCTGGAGCATTCATTAGCAGTGGTGCAATGCACAATGAAACAACCGCGAGAAGGGTGCCGGCGATTTTGCTGATTGAAATCAACTTCTGATCATCTGCTCCAGGGTTGAAGCGTGCTTTATAAATATCAAGCGCGAACATGGTTGCTGCGCTGTTTAATAATGAGTTGAAGGAGCTTAAGACGGCGCCAAGCAGGACGGCCAGGAAGAATCCGGACATCCAGGAAGGCAATACATCGGAAATCAGCGCTGGATATGCCAGGTCGACAGACTTCAGCCCATCTCCATACATATGGAAGGCAATCACGCCGGGGATCATCATCGTCAATGGCACTAATAGTTTATAAAATCCGGAAATCAAAACGCCTTTCTGGCCTTCGGCAAGGTTTTTTGCCCCAAGTGTACGCTGGATGACATATTGGTTTGAAGCCCAGTAGAATAAGTTCGCGAAAATCATCCCGGTAAAAATGGTGCCGAATGGTACAGAATCTTGCTTTGTTCCAATTGAATTCATTTTTTCAGGGTTCGTTGTTGCAATTTGTTTCATTCCATCGCCGATACTGCCGTCACCAAGTGTGATCAGGCCCAGGATGGGGACAAGCAGGCCGATGATAATCAAGCCAATCCCGTTCAATGTATCGGAAATCGCAACAGCCTTCAGTCCGCCGAAAATAGCATAGATAGCGCCAATGATGCCAATGATCCAAATGACTATCCAAACGGAAGCTTCATAGGAAATCCCGAACAGCTCAGGAAAGTTGAAAAGCTGCAATACAGCAAGTGCTCCCGAATAAAGCATAGACGGGGCTGTGACGAGTATGTATCCTAGCATGAATAATAGGACGGTATATTGTCTGACACCTTCATCATATCGCTTGCTCAAAAATTCCGGAAGTGTTGTAAAATTACCGCGCAGATACTTTGGAAGCAGATAAATTGCCATGATGATGATGGCAAAAGCAGCGGTTACTTCCCAAGCCATATTCGATAAATTGGTGCGATAGGCTTGTCCATTCAAACCGACAAGCTGCTCTGCAGATAGGTTGGTAAGCAGCAGTGAACCGGCAATGAAACCGCCTGTCAGTCCGCGTCCTGCCAGGAAATACCCTGCAGTATCACTGACTTCCCCCTTTGTTTTTACATACGAATACCAAGCGACCAGCCCCATGAAAAAGGCGGCTGAAATCAGCGTGAAGCCTATACCCCCAAAAATCATTTTATGACACCCCTTGTTGTGTAATTATTTTACATACTAAATAACCTGCTCGCTAACTCTCTAAACCTTTAACGTGATAAAATCACTTTTCCAAATATTAAAATTAGAAAATACTGGGTTAAAGTAATATAATGATAGTATAAATACTAATAATGAACTGGAGTGGTTCAGATGGATTTTTCAATGGTAGTGTCGGAGGATCGGATTAAAAAAGCCTATAGGGACGGGGAGTTTGAAAATTTGCCTGGCTACGGGAAGCCTTTGAATCTGGAGGACCTGTCAGCCGTTCCAGAAGAACTGAGAATGGCCTACAAGATGATGAAGAATGCCGGTTTCTCTCCTGAAGAGCAGAAGCTCAGGCAGGAAGTGATGACCGTCGAGAGCCTGATCCGCACGTGTGAAAATCCGGAAGAAAAAGACAGACTGAACCAGGAACTAAGCCAGAAGCTTCTCAGATACAATAAGATGATGTCCTGCAGGGGAGCTAAAACAAACTCCTCGCTGTTTAAGAATTACGAACGGAAAATTGAAAAGAAGTTGTTATAAAGGAAATGGCCAGGCGGAGAAATCCAGCCTGGCCATTTTTTATGGGATAAATCACACGCTTAAGCGCCTAGCGTTTTAATTTTTTCAGCAGCGGCTGCTGTTTGGCTGACATACGCTGCGATGGTCTGGTTATCGTCATTCAAGGTTTCGATCGTGGCGTTCATTTCTTCCAGGCCTGCTGTTGCCTGTTCGATAATGGCTGCAAGCTCACGTGTGGAGGCTTCGACATCGCCTGACTGATTTTTAACATCACTGACTGTCAATTCAAATTGACCGAATTGGTTCGTCAGCTCACGCAATGTACTGCTTACTTCTGCGAAGAATCCGGAAACCTCTTCAACAGCGGTACGGCTTTCGGTCAGTTTTTCGCTGCTATCGGTCATTTTTTCCAGAGCCGCTGAGTTCGTTTCATTTACAGAAGTAAGGTTTTCAGTAATCTGGATGGCTGTTTCTTTCGTCATTTCCGCCAGTTTGCGGATTTCATTGGCTACAACTGAGAATCCCTTGCCAGCTTCTCCAGCTCGTGCTGCTTCGATTGAAGCGTTCAATGCGAGCAGGTTGGTTTGCTCGGTGATATTCCGGATGTTGACGATGAAGCCATTCGTTTCTTCGATTTTCTTCGTCAGCATGGAGAATGTCTGGCTCAATTCAGAAATAGAAGAAGCAAGGTCCTTCATGTCACCTTGAAGCTCGGCTATTTTTACTGAGCCGCTTTCAGACGCCTTGGCAGCCTGTAAAGTATTGTCTGAGAGCAGGACGGACATATCGGACATTTCATCCATTCTCTGCTTTGTCATTTCTGCATTTTCGGAAATTTGGTTGATCTGTTCCGTCTGCACCTGGCTTCCGGCAGAAATTTCATTTACAGCGATTTTCATTTCCGTTTGCGAAGAAAGGTGGGTTTGGATTTGGTCATTGATTTTGCCAAGGCTTTCAGTAACGACTAGAAGTTCACCATGCAGCAATGCACTATGCTGTTCTTTACGGACTTTTTCAGTTTCTGAATCCGCCAGGAAGGTCTCCAGCGATTTAAATGCAGCTTTGTTCAAACGGATCAAGACGAACAGCACTGCGCCGATTAAAACATAACAAAGTAAAATTGCGGTGAAGGTACTGCTTAAAAAGTCTTGGTTTTCTGTCGCCAACATGGTGTTCATGACAATGGCAACAAGTCCGAGGCTGTACCCGGTAACAAAGATTTTAATATCAAAATGAATGGCTGAAAAAACGGCCAGGAACAGCAGGACGAGCAAGAAGGCCCCGTTGCCGCCAAACATCCCGATATACAAGAAGTGGTGGATGAAAATAGCAGCAATAGCGGCATAAGGGAATAATGACTCCTTCTTAAGCCAGAGTTGGAAAATCAGGAAGAACAGGATAAAAAATGATAATTCACTTACATAAACCATTGTTTTATAAAATGGTTCTTTTTCAATAATTGTATAGGCAGATGTCGCAACCAAGGATACTGAATAAGTACTGAGCATCAAGATATTCTTCTTTTTCGTATCCTGCTTGCGGAGATTTTGAATTGCCTCCACGAAATAGCCTCCTTAGATTGTCTTTTTAAATGTTGCATATATTATATCGGCATAAAAAAACTGAATTTTTATTGTTTATGAAAATTTATTTTTCGTGCCCATCACTTAAGATTTTTTAAAACATGTCGAAATAAAAAGAGATATTATGACAGTTAAAACTAAAGACAGAAATAGAAGTATAGCAGACAGGGGAGTCGTACATGGATAAGTCGTCGATCATTGGTGTCATATTAGCGATCATTGCGGTAGGAGTGGGAATGGTGTTCAAAGGTGTCAGCCCAAGTGCCCTTGCCAATCCGGCAGCGATCTTGATTATATTGGTGGGTACGGTTGCGGCGGTAACAATTGCCTTTCCCGCAAAAGAACTGAAGAAAGTACCGAAGCTTTTCAAAATTCTATTCAAGGAGCAGGAAAGCGCTGATTTACCCTCTCTGATCCGCCTGTTTTCTGACTGGGCCCAGCTAGCCCGTAAAGAGGGGCTGCTTGCTCTTGAAGCGAAAACAAATGAAATCGATGATGAATTTCTCAAAAATGGATTATCACTGGCTGTCGATGGCCAGAGCGCTGACTACATCCGGGATGTTTTAACAGAAGAAGTGGAAGCGATGGAGGAACGCCACCTTTCTGGAGCAGCCATCTTTACACAGGCTGGCACATATGCACCGACACTTGGTGTTCTTGGAGCGGTAGTTGGCTTGATTGCGGCGCTAAGCCATATGGATAATACTGATGAGCTGGGCAGAGCAATTAGTGCGGCATTCGTCGCTACATTATTGGGGATTTTCACTGGTTACGTATTGTGGCATCCATTCGCCAATAAATTAAAGCGTAAATCAAAGCAAGAAGCACAAGTAAAATACATGATGATTGAAGGAATCCTTTCCATTCTAGAAGGGGAAGCACCAAGAGTGATCGAGCAAAAGCTTGCTTCTTATTTGCCAGCTGGCGAACGGAAGCTGATCCTTGAGGAAAGCGGCGTGGAGAAAGATGAGTAGGAAAAGGAAGAAGAAGCATCACGAAGACCATATGGACGAATCCTGGCTGATTCCGTATGCGGATCTGCTCACCCTCCTTTTGGCACTATTCATCGTTTTGTTTGCGATGAGTTCGGTCGATGCGGTCAAATTCCAACAGCTTTCAAAGGCATTCAATGATGTATTTTCCGGAGGGACAGGAGTTTTTGAATTCCAGAGTCCGATGCCGGAAGGCCAGATGGAATCGCCTGATGAACGCAAGGAAGATGTTGAAAAGAATGACGAGGAAAAGACCGATGCAGTCAAAGATCAGATGGAGCTTCTCGCAATCCAGCAGAAGGTCAACTCTTATATAGAAGATAAAAAGCTGACAGATAAACTGGATACAAAGCTTACGGATGAGGGATTGCTGCTGACGATCCGCGACAATGTCCTGTTTGAATCGGGCAGGGCAGAAGTACGTAATACAGATGTCAACATTGCCAATGAAATAGCCGACTTGCTGGTCATGGAGCCCCCAAGGAATATCATCATCAGCGGCCATACTGATAATGTGCCAATCAGGACCGCAAGATATGAGTCGAACTGGGAACTGAGCGTCATGAGGGCGGTTGAGTTCATGAAAATCATCTTGAAAAATGAACAGCTTGACCCTCGCTGGTTCAGCGCAAAAGGATTTGGTGAGTTCCAGCCAGTTGCTACGAACGACACAGCAGAAGGCAAGGCAAGGAATCGCCGGGTAGAAATTTTGATCCTTCCACGGACAAGCAATAATCCGGGACAATAAACGATGGACCGCTGCCAATGAGATTTGGCGGCGGTTTATTTATTTTTCATAGGGTATTTTCATAATTTTGGATATTTGCTATGATTTAATAATCTAAAATTACGAGGTAAACCAAAATGAATAAACTTAAAAACTATTACCGGCAATTCCATCCGATTGTATGGGTTCTGCTAAGCGGAACTGTTCTTGCAAGGGGTTCAGCGTTTGCCACACTGCCATTCCTTGCCATCTATCTTTCAAGGAATCTTGATTTGCACCCTGTATTGATCGGATTGACAATCGGAATCAGCCCATTATCAGGAGTGGTCGGCGGTTTCCTGGGCGGCCATTTATCTGACAAATTTGGACGCAAGCCAGTCATGCTCGGTTCATTGTTTTCGATGTCACTCGTCTATTTCGGCTTTATGATCGCAGAGACACCAGGCTGGTTCATTATTTTGAATGCATTGAATGGTTTGAGCGGTTCATTTTTCGAACCGACCGGCCAGGCGCTGATTGCCGACCTGACGGAAAAAAGCAAGCGGATGAGAGCATTCTCTCTTAGGTATACGGCGATCAATATCGGAGCATCGGTCGGACCCTTGCTGGGCGCCTATCTCGCAGTGGTTTCAGCTAAATCTGCTTTCATGGTAACAGGAATCATGTATTTCATTTATGTACTGATTTTGGCACTGATGATGAAAAAATACGACCTGGGTAATCAGGTAGTTGGAGGGAGCAGTAAAGTAACGATCGCCAGCTCGCTTAAGATCATTAGCCAAGATAAAGCATTAAGGTATTTGATTCTAGGAACCATCATCATTAACTTTGGCTATTCCCAAATGGAATCAAATGTCCCGCAATATCTCGAGTCTTCGATTGCGAACGGAGTATTCGTTTATTCCGTGATGTTGTCCATCAATGCAGTCATGGTCGTCTTGCTGCAGATGCCGATCAGCCACTTTGCAGAAAGATTCAAGACGATGCAGGTCATGATGGCCGGTGCCGTCTTCCTGTCAGTGGGCATGTTGGCATTCGGGTTTGTAACCGGATGGTACACAGGCATATTGGCCATTGTCTTTATCACAGTAGGGGAAATTCTCATCTTCCCATCAAGCAGCTATCTCGTCGACCAGCTCGCAACAGATGAGCTTCGGGGAACCTATTTCGGAGCCGCACAGTTCAGGAAAATCGGCCATTTTCTCGGCCCGATTGCAGGAGGTTATCTATTGAATGAAGCAGGAGGAACTGTGTTATTCTCGTTCATCGCCCTGGCAGTCCTTGGTAGTATCCTATTCTTCATTCAAGGAAATAAAATATTCGTAAAAACAGCACCGACAGTTGTTAAAGGATGAGAAAAAAGCAAGATTCCACGTGGAATCTTGCTTTTTTTGTGCAGGTTCGCCTGAATGTTAGGTATGATTGCCTCGGAAAATTAAGTTGAGGATGAATTGGGTAGATTATGATTCTTTTTTTAAAGTGAAAGTGAGGTGTACAAAGTAAAAAGAAATTAATATAGCGACTTTATTTTTTATATAGCGAGTTTTGTAATTTTATAGCGACTTTTTCATTTATATAGCGAGAATATACTTTTTATAGCGACTTTCTCATTTTTATAGCGAAATGGTAATTGTCTGTAATAATTACCACCAATATGTAAAAAGGAAGCCGCAATTATTACTCGGCTTCCTGCTCTGGTGTATCAGGCTGACACATTTTATCGATGCCGAAACCGATTACGAGCATCATTGCGATGGGAATGGAGAAGTTTAATAGATGAACAATGGTCATGTCCAAGTCCTCCCTTAACCTTAATAAGGTTTGCATATTAATAACATTATATTGGATTTGTCACAAAATAGACACAATGACTTTTGATTATTCTGAAAACTCAACAAATCTAATGAGTTTTCCACTATTTACACAGTAAATCTCATCACTAACTTCAAGGTTTCCCAACAAATATTTCAAGGTTTCCTCACATTTTTTTGCTAATTTTAAAAAGAGATTATTGCCGGGAGGAGACAGCTGTATGTGGAGCCTGAAAAAGCCACTTGCCATCATTTTCTTTTTGCTTCTATTATTCATTCCTATGAATGCCTTTGCTGAGGAGCTCAAAGTGGAGCGCGGCCAAACAATCCAGAGAGCTGTCGAAGGTGCCAGAAATGGGGATACCATCCTTGTTGCTCCTGGAGTATATAAAGAAAGTTTAGTAATCAATAAGGAAGTTTCGATAAAAGGAGAAGAGGGGACCACCATTGATGGCGGTGGAAATGGGAATGTCATCATGGTCACAGCTTCAAATGTGGTAATTGAAGGGCTCACGATCCAGAATAGCGGCTCTGCTCAGGAGGATAGTGGAATCTACATTAATAAAGCTGACCGAAATGTAATCCAGAACAATACAGTAAAAGATGTTCAGAATGGAATTTATATAGCAAACAGCAATGAAAATCTGCTGCTTGGAAACAGCATTACAAGCTATGAATCTCACTTTTCCAAGCGTGGGAACGGCATCCATATGTTCAAAGGTGGCGGCCATACACTGAAAGAAAATGAGATTGCCAATGTCCAGGATGGTTTGTATTTTGATTTTACCCAAGGCATCAAGGTGCTTGATAATCACATCAGCGAATCACGCTATGGCATGCACTTTATGTTCAGTAAAGGGATCCAGGCTGAAAGGAACCATGTCGAAAAAAATGTGACAGGGTTTATGGTGATGGATTCTGCTGGTATTGAATTTATTAAAAACAAAGTGACCGACCACTTTCACTTTCGTGGCTACGGGATCTTGATTTATGAAACAAAAGACGTACTCGTAGAGGGAAATGAAATTCTTCGGAACAGCACCGGATTGTCCTTGGAAGATGGGGGCGATACCTTAATCAAAATGAATCAGATTGCCGCCAATCAAGTTGGCCTGGAATTCATGGGCAAGAACGAAAATAACACGTTTTCAGAAAACAATTTTATCGGAAATGTCGTTCAATCAAAGATTTCAGGAGAGGATATGAGACTCGATGATGGAGTGAAGGGAAATTACTGGGATGATTACAGCAGTTTTGACCTTTCAGGTGATGGTGTGGGAGAAGAAGCATACAAGGCAGGTTCACTGTACGACCGTCTATTGCGCAAACAGCCGTATTGGCAATTCTTTTTTGAAAGTCCATCAATCAAGCTGTGGACAAAGGCTGAAGCATTGTTTCCTTCATTTGGGACAGCCGATGTGTTTGATTCCCGCCCGCTCGTAGAACCAGTAGACATGCTTCAGGAAACCGAACAGCGCAGCGAGGACCGGATAATACAGGGTGTAATAGGCATACTGTTCATTTTGTTATCAATAACTGTCATTGTGAAAGGAAGGAAGCTGTCATGATTAAAAAGCTTGGAGCTCTATTGCTAATGTCGGTCGCGTTGATAACGGGCTGCCAAAACAGCACAATGGAACCAGAGGAAATCAACCCGGAAATTGATGTGTGCGAGGTGTGCAATATGGGTCTTGCCCATGAGCACTATGCCACTGAGATCGTCACTGCGGATGGTGAAGTATATAAATTTGATGATATCGAATGTATGGATGAATTCGTGGAGATGGCGCCAGAACTCAAGGAAGAAAATACTGCAAAACATTACGTTCGTGATGTGGATACAGGGGAATGGGTCGATCTGGAAAAAGCCTTCCATGCGTACCACCCTGATTTCTGGACACCAATGGCAAATGGTGTTGTCAGCTTCAAGGATAAAGAGAGCGCTGAGAAGTACGTAAAAGAACAAGGAATAGGAGAAGTGCTGGATTATGAGTCATTAAAGAAACATGAGTGGAGCTGGGAGCAATGAGGCACATAGCAAGGCAGCAAATGACCTTGATGATGAGAAGCCATTGGCTAGCCGGATTTGGCTTATTGTTCTCATCCCTGGCCGTAATGGTCGCGTTCCTTGGCAACACTGGAGGGACTGGATTCGATGGATTTAACAGGATGACGGCCAGCTTGCTGAATATCAACTTGCTGCTGATTCCCTTGTTGTCATTGCTGATCGGCAGCTTGTTTCTGTCAGGTGAAAAGGAAGATCACGGGCTAATGCTGCTGATGACCTATCCGCTTTCGCCATGGGCCGTTATCCTTGGAAAGTATGCAGGACTGTTTGCTGCCATCTGGTCTGTTTTGACGTTTGGCTATGGTGCAGCATTGCTCGTCATCTTCTTCGTCGGCGGAGGAGTCTCTGTTTCCTTGCTGATATTATTTTATCTGTATTCGATCCTTCTCTCGGCGATTTTCCTGTCGCTGGCAATTATGATTGGCATAATCGCCAAGACGCGATTCCAGGCACTGGGCATAAGCCTGATTGTCTGGGCTTTCCTTGTGCTTTTCTATGAATTTATCATTATGGGATTAAGCATGTTCCTGATGAAGCAATGGCTACTGCCAATGCTGACTGTGTCCATCTTTCTGAATCCGGTAGAGTTAATCCGCGTCCAGTCAATTTTGTCACTGGACGGAGCTTCTGTATTCGGGCCGCGATTATATGATTTAACCATCTGGGCAGATGGCTGGACAGGAAGAATGATGTTTATTCTGGCTGTTTTGCTCTGGATGATACTGCCAGTCCTCTACACTGTGTACAGGACGACACGGGGGGTTGGTGATGAATAGCAAAGAATGGATCAGGATTGAAGGGTTGGCCAAGCATTATAGTGAAACGAAAAAGATTACTGACCTAACCTTTACCATTGAAAAGCCCGAAATCTTTGCTCTCTGCGGCGGCAATGGAGCGGGGAAGAGTACGTTGATCAAGATGCTCACAGGAATGATGAAACCGACTGCTGGCAAGGTCTTGATGGACGGACAGGTCATCGACCCGCAAAAACAGGACTTCAAGAACTTATTTTCCTTTATGCCTGATGAAATGCTCTTTCCTCGCCAGCTGACAGGTTTGGAAGTTTTGACTTTTTTTGCGAGATTACGAGGAATAAATAATGAGAAAGTAATCGCAACCCTGCAGCAGGTTGGGCTATATGATGTGAAAAACATGCAAATCAAACAATATTCTAAAGGAATGCAGCAGCGGCTTTCATTGGCACAGGCACTGTTGCCGGATGTTCCGCTGCGAATCCTCGATGAACCAACCAATGGACTGGATCCATTGTGGGTGTATCGGTTTAAGGAAATGATCCAGGAAGAGAAAAAGCAGGGCAGGACGATTTTCTTTACTACCCATATCCTTAGTCTTGTTGAGGAATTGGCAGACAGGGCAGCGTTCATGCAGGAGGGGCAATTGCAGTATTGTGATTCAGTATCATCACTCGTACAAAAAGACGGTGTTTATACACCGCTTGAAAAAGTTTTTTTCATAGTTCATGAAAATCTTACAATGTGAAAAATCCCGGTGCTGATATCTGCACCGGGATTTTATTATTAGGCTCTGTTTAACTAGACTGTTGATTTTCGTTCCAGGCGCTTCGCTTTTCGCGGGGAAGAATTATGAAAAAGCCCAACTGCCGGCTTTTTCAAAGTACAAATTCTTCCTGGCTGGCGATGAGCCTCCTCGTCGCTTTGTTCCTGCGGGGTCTCATCTGAACGTCCGCAGGACATTGAGTTACTTCCTCGAACCTGCCCACGTACGATGAATATGCGTTAGCATTTTCGGAGGAGTCTACGCGCCTTCCACTACAATCAACAGGATTGTAAACAACATTTTGCATTAACAGAGCCTATTATTAAGTATAATTTCACAACTTAATGGCCACTTTCCTCTTCACTGTCGTCATGCATTTCACTGTCGCCATCCATATTACTATCCTTATCCATGCTATCGTTGTTCATCTTCATTTTTTTCATATAGCGTTCTTTTGCGATTTGGTCGATCTGCTCCCATGTTGCGGTAGCAGGGTTCTTGTCGTTGTTTTCTGAAATGAATTTTTCGGCACTTTCTGGATTCTTGAAGAATGCGTAGCCGTATTTCATAGGTGTTTTAAGATCTGCTTTTACTGGAATAGCGGAGTCGGCGTCAATCCATTCAGATGTAATGTAATCACGTACCCACTTTTCCTCGAATTCCACATCATCACGCCGTGCGATATTCAACAGACATCCGGAGTCGTCAAAGAATACATACTCGCCGTCTTTCGTTTTAGCCTGGGCTGTAAATACACCCATTGGGTCAGCTTCATCGTATACCTTCATATTGCAGAAGGCACAAACATCATCGGCACCAGGCTGATGAGGGCCATCACCATGGTCGTGATCATTCTCCTCGTGCTTCACTTCTGTTGCCGCAGTTTCCTGTCCGTCTTTCTGTTCGTTTTCGGCCGCTTCATCTCCGCAAGCAGTAACAATGATCATTAATAAGAATGCTATCATGACAGCAAATAGTTTCTTCATTCCATTCTCCTCCTTTGATCGAATTTAATCCTATCAAGGAGTTGTGATTAAAATACGAAAAAATAATGGGGAAAACGTGAGAAGTACTTTGTTTTTATGAATATTTTGTGACAGCTTTCTGGCATCGTAAATATGCCAGGTCACAGTGCATGGGGGAGTGACTATGTATTTTGTCGGCTCAAAAAAAGATAAGCGATACTATCGTGAAATATTTGGTCTAAAGAGCGATTTTAATTTGTATTTTAGTATATAAGCTTACTGTTTATTCCTGCTTTGAAACTTCATGAAATCCACATAATAAGCAAAGTCCTCTTTGCTTATTCCATTTTTTATGGCTTCATCAACGAGTCCAGCCCATTCCTCATCAACAGGCTTCTGGAAAGTTTTCGTATTTTGTTGTCCCATCAAATACTCAACACTTGTATCTAGATTGTCTGCGAGCCGGGAAAGCACCTGAAGTGAGGGATTACCCTGTATTCCCCTTTCAATGTAACTGAGATAGGATTTGGATACTTTCGCTTTTTCAGAGAGCTCACTAATTGAATACTTCTTCTTCAGCCTTAAGTTTTTTATTTTTTCGCCAACAGTCATATGGCAATCTCCTTTAAATTCATCTATTAATTCATTATAACGAACAAATTAGTTCTTTTAAAAATACAAGAAACTGAGATAAACGGAGTATTTTCTTAAAAAAGAACGATTTTTGTTCTTTTTTAAGAAAATTCGCCATATTTTAGACTTTTTCAAGATTGGTACAAATGAACTATACTTCAGTGGAATGAGGCAGTAAGCCACTTAAAAAGGAGGCAGGATGTCGTGTACAGAAAGAATTGTGATCGTTGCAATCGCCCTTCGTTTAGCAGCAGTGAGGCAGGAGAATGGATCTGCCCGATTTGCGGAAATGATTTAACGAGATATCCATTTTTTAATGCCATCAGTCTTGAAAAAGTGGCCATTATGTCGGACTGGAAAAAGCAAAAGTACAAAAAAATGGTCAACCCTTAAGTTTATGGGGGTAAAAAAATAAAAAGAGTTCAACAATTAGAGATATTATTTGACAAAAAGTCTTATCAAAATCATTGTAATTTTCAGAAAAATACTCTTACTAGCTATGATTTTGTAATCATTTGGAAGAAAAAAGAAAAAAACCTTCTATTGCAGGCGACAAATACTTACATGTTAAATATATAGAACACGGTACAATGACATTGGGACTTAAAAGTGAGTAAAAAGGTACAGAAAAAGGCAAACTTGTTGAAAAACTAGGACGCAAAGTCACGGATCTAAGGTGCAATGTACTATGATGGCCGGGCTGCCTGGAATACTAACTGTATTTTGGGGGGAAGAACTTGATTAAAGAGCAGGTAGTTTTCGAAGAACTGGATACAGAATGGATGCATCTTATAATGGAAGCATTAGAAATGGGAATTAACAAAGAAGAAATCAGGGAGTTTTTAACGCAGACGAAAAATAGCTGAGGAATTTATACATAGAGATTAGAAGTGCAATCGGGCAGCTCTTATGGAGGTGCTTTTTATTTTGCACAAAAAAGGACAGCCATCTTAGCCGTCCTGGATATCATTTATTATGAAGTCGCCATTTATTGAATTCAAGAAACTCCTTGAATTGATCCTTTGTGATCCCAGAATCCATTGCTTCTTTTACAAGATTGACCCAATCTGAATCCATGTTTTCTTTATCGGGTTGTTCATGAATGAGATGGTCCACTGGCACATTCAGTACTCCAGCGATCTTTTCTAAGAATTGGATTGAAGGATTTGTCTGAAGATTTCGCTCGAGTGAGCTCAAATATGATTTTGCCACGCCAGCTTGTTCTGCCAATTCGGATAAGGACATTCGTTTCTCTTGTCGAAGTTTTTTGACGCGTTCACCAATCACTGTTATCCACACACCTTATCAATTTATAGTTATATCATAACAAATCTGATAAAATAGTTCCATATTAAGAACACCTTATAGAACAATTATAACCAACACCAAGATTTTTTGGTTCACTTTTAGAAAAAAACTTATTGGGAAAAAACTCGCAGCTTTTATATCGGCGATTGCATTTGAAGTTGTAGAAGATTTTATGAAGTTTTTTTGAAAAAGACAAACACGATTGTCTATTGTATCCAAACGGACTTAAAAAAGGTAAAATGGTAGCAATCAGACAAGGTACGGTGATGTGTTATGCAAAAAAAATATTTATTGATCTATGAAGAAATTGCGAAACAGATCCAGGAAGGAGATTATCCAGCAAAAACGATTTTGCCATCTGAAAATGAATTTGCGGATATGTATCAAACTTCGAGGGAAACCATCCGCAAAGCACTGAATCTGCTTGCCCAAAATGGCTTCATCCAAAAAATCCGCGGCAAAGGTTCACTTGTCCTCGATTTGAAACGGCATCAGTTTCCGATCACCGGATTGATCAGTTTTAAAGAACTGGCAGAGAATATGGGTGGAAAGGCGAAAACGACAGTGGAGGATTTCACTCTCGAGCTGGCCGGCCAGGAAATCGCCAGGGAATTGAATGTTGGTAATGATGAGAAGGTCTGGAAGGTGAAAAGGGTCCGGCACATTGATGAAGAACGAGTGATCCTCGATAAGGATTATCTGGTAGAAAGGCATGTGCCAGGGCTGTCCCGCCAGAAATGCGAGAACTCGATATTCGAGTATATTGAAGGGCAGCTTGAGAAGAAAATCAGCTTTGCGAAGAAAGAATTCACGGTGGAGGAACCGAGCCCCGAGGACCGAGAGCTACTTGACATGGAAGGGTTCCATGCAATCGTCATAGTGAAAAATTATATTCATTTTGATGATGCCACCCTATTCCAATATACTGAGTCAAGACACCGCCCCGACAAGTTCCGATTCGTGGATTTTGCAAGACGTATGGATACACAGTCTATATAAATAAGAAGCTGCCATTATGGATGCCGGATGAACCAGGCAATATCATGGCAGCTTTTATTTATTTAATTTCCGCCCATTGCTCATCAAAAGACGCCTCGTTTTTCTGATTAAATACTCCAGTTCCAGGAAGACTCTGTGCTCTTCCGGTTTAATGCTTCGGATACTTCCCGACGAGATGGATGGCACTGATGATCCTTTTATTGATCCAGGATCTGTTTTCTTGGGTATTAAGCTGCTCATATACCATCTTTCGGCCGTCCTCTGTCGTGACATAGTGACTTGGAAGAGTGTTCAGGCTGATGGCGATGATATCGTTCCGGCATTTCTGGCAACTGCAGAAAGTCTGGTAATCCGGGCTCAGCATCAGCACATTGACAAGAGTCGAAACGACCTCTTCCATTACATTGACATAACTAAAGTTCATGATGCCTCTCTCCCTATTGATGTCCTAAGTTAAATTATAGTTGAATGACGAAAATATAAAATGTTTTTTTTATTATCCTTATAAGATAGGTCTAATTACATGCGTTTATACAAAAATATGGAAGTGTCAACAAGATGTTTCATCAGGAGCAGACAGGGAATTTTATATAGGGTAGAATTTTACACACAAAAGGAGATGTTGATTCTATGGGTAAAAAAATTGCCTGTTTAATAACCGATCTATTTGAAGATGTGGAATATCTAGAGCCTTCACGCGCTTTTACAGAAGCGGGGCATGAAGTTATGACAATCGAAAAAGAAAAAGGCAAGACAGTAAAAGGCAAGCAGGGCAAAGCAGAGGTCAAGATTGACGAAAGCATCGACAACGTCAAGCCTGAGGATTTCGATGCACTGTTCATACCTGGGGGCTTCTCGCCAGACCAGTTGCGCGGGGATGATCGATTCGTGCAATTCGCCAAATACTTCATGGATGAAAAGAAGCCGGTATTAGCGATTTGCCATGGTCCACAGCTGTTGTTGACAGCCAAGACACTAGAAGGCCGAAGCGCAACCGGATACAAATCCATCGCCGTCGATATGGAATATGCTGGAACGAAATACAAGGACAAGGAAGTCGTCGTCTGCTGCAACCAGCTGGTAACAAGCAGAGAGCCGAAAGATATCCCAGCATTCAACCGCGAGTCACTCAAAGTGCTGGAAAAATAACAGTAAGAACCCTTTTGCTGCGGCAGAAGGGTTTTTTACTGTGTGCGGAAACTGGAAAAAAATGAGTGTAATTTCCAATTCGCTATAAAATCGAGAAAGTCGGTATTAAAAAAGGAAAAGTCGCTATATAAACGAGAAAGTCGCTATATAAATGAAAAACTCGCTATATAAACGAAAAAGTCGCTATAAAATCAAATACTAGCTGAAAAATCTTTTCTGAGATTTGATTAAGAATCTATTACCCATGAAAAAATCCAGTGAAAATGGCTATTTTCTTTTACCTTGTGATGAACTGGTTCATTTTGAGAAATTTTACGTATAAGATAATATAGAGGATGAAATGAATCAGGGAGATGAAGGAATGATTGTTTTAAAGTCGGCACGAGAGATTGACAATATGAAGGAAGCTGGAAAATTGCTTGCTTCTGTTCATAAAGAGCTGCGCAAAAGGATTATGCCTGGGGTTACGACCTGGGAAATTGACCAGTTTGTTGAGGATTACTTGAAAAAGCATGGAGCCACGCCCGAACAGAAAGGCTATCGGAACTATCAATATGCTACATGCGCAAGCATCAATGATGAGGTTTGTCACGGTTTTCCCCGAAAAGACGCTCTCAAGGATGGCGACATTGTGACGATCGACATGGTCGTCAACCTGAACGGGGCTCTTGCCGATTCTGCCTGGAGCTATGCAGTCGGCGATATCAGCGAGCAGTCGCAAAAGCTGCTCGATGTGACAAAAGAAGCTTTATATCGCGGGATTGCTGCTTCTGTACCGGGAAATCGTGTTGGGGATATCGGCCATGCGATCCAGTCCTATGTGGAAGGCGAGGGATTTTCTGTTGTACGTGAATTCATCGGACATGGAATCGGTTCTGTAATCCATGAAAAGCCGGATATCCCGCACTATGGTCTGCCTGGAAAAGGGCCGCGGCTCAAGGAGGGCATGGTGTTCACGATTGAACCCATGGTCAATATTGGGGAGTGGAAAACGAAGATGGATGACAATGGCTGGACTGCAAGAACGGTCGACGGCAAGCTGTCTGCCCAGTATGAGCACACGATTGCGATCACAAAGGATGGTCCCGTCATTTTAACAGAACAGGATTAATAACTGCATCCAGTGAATAAAAGTTTGGTTGTATTAATAAAAATGCTTTGTATCGAATCATAGTTAGTTACGATTCTGCCAGGACAGAATAAGCATCGGGCTGAACCAAAGTTTGGCCCGACTTTTTTATGCAGGGTGAAAAAAATTTTCATCTTCTGCAAATAAAGGTGAAATTTTATTGGTAAGATAAAGTCGTCAGAAAAGGGGGAGGAAATATGGCCAGTGAACTAAATGGACAAAATGTCGTCGTGAAAATTAACGCTATCTACTCATCGCTTTCCTCCAAGGAGAAGGCGGTCGCAGATTACATATTGAAAAACACGCAGGAAATCATCCATCTTTCGATCACCGAGTTTGCGGAGCATGCTTCTGTTGCCGAAGCGACGATTTTCCGCTTTTGCAAAAGGCTTGGATTCAGAGGATATCAAGCTTTCAAAATCGCCCTGGCGAGTGAGCTTGTGGAACCGATCAAGAATATCCATGAAGAAATAAAGGAAGAAGATGAGGTCGTAACCCTTGCGCAAAAAGTGTTCGCCGGACATATTGAAGCAATGAAGGAAACGCTGAATCTATTGGATGCCAAAGTGCTTGAAAACATTATCGATGTTCTGGGCAAGGCTACAAGGATTGATTTTTACGGTTCAGGCGGATCATCGGCGATTGCGCTTGATGCTTACCATAAATTCCTGCGGACAGGCATTCATTGCAATGCCCATAGTGACGGTCACCAGCAAATCATTTCAGCAGCGCTGCTCGGTCCCGGGCAGGCAGCAATCGGCATTTCGCATAGCGGCAGTAATAAAGATGTCATAGAAGCGTTGAAAATTGCAAAAGCTAATGGGGCAGCGACCATCGCGATTACCGGACATTACAAATCACCGCTGTCGAAAGAAGCGGATTTCGTTCTCTATACCACATCACGTGAAACGCTATTCAGGTCCGAAGCCTTAGCTTCAAGGCTGGTCCAGCTTAGTCTTATTGACGTAATTCATGTTGCGGTATCTGTAATGAGGCAGGAACAAACGCTAGGGAATCTGCAGAAGATAAGAGAAGCTATTTCGATTAAAAGATTTTAGTTTTATGAAAAATATTTTCATATAATAGATATACATATGAAAAAATATTTGATACTATCATGTTATAACATAGTTCTCGAATGATAAAAATTCATCCGAAGAGCCCCAACGAAAAGGAGTGCATCGAAGTGAAACTAGGAATGGTTGGCCTTGGCAAAATGGGCTATAACTTGGTACTGAATCTGATGGAAAACGGCCATGAAGTTGTGGCGAACGATATTAATGAAGAAGCAATGCAGAAAATCAAAGCAGAGGGTGCCGAGATTGCAGCTGATTATCAGGCAATGGCGGACATGCTGCCAAAGCCGCGCGTGGTTTGGCTGATGATTCCTGCCGGAGAATTGATCGACCAGGTGATCGAGAAGTTCACACCATACTTGGAGGAAGGCGACATCCTGATTGATGGCGGAAACTCCAACTATAAAGATACGTTAAGACGTGCTGAAAAGCTGTCTGCAGCGGGCATCCACTTTATGGATGTGGGAACAAGCGGCGGAATGGAAGGCGCTCGCAATGGTGCCTGCACAATGATCGGTGGCGACGCAGAAGTTTTTTCTCATGTTGAGCCAATCTTCAAGGACATCTCAATCGAAAAAGGCTATCTTTACACAGGAAAGGTCGGAAGCGGCCACTTCTTGAAAATGGTGCACAACGGAATTGAGTACGGAATGATGCAGGCAATCGCTGAAGGCTTTGACATTCTTGAAAAAAGCCCATTCGATTATGACTACAAAGAAGTTTCACGTGTATGGAACCACGGCTCCGTCATCCGCAGCTGGCTGATGGAACTGATGGAAAATGCCTTCTCCAAAGAGCCTAAGCTTGAAAGCATCAAAGGCGTCATGCATTCATCAGGAGAAGGTAAATGGACAGTCGAAACAGCGCTGGACCTGCAAACAGCAGCACCAGTCATCGCACTGTCACTGATGATGCGTTACCGCTCACTTGAAGATGACACGTTCACAGGAAAAGTTGTCGCAGCATTGCGAAACGAATTCGGCGGACATGCTGTCGAAAAGAAATAAAACTTGAAATCAGGTTCTCCTCGAATAGAGGGGGACCTTTTTTGTTTAGTAGAATTTAATAAATGTTTTGATTGTGGATAACTATTCTTGTTCATAAAATTATCCTTTTTTGCAAGATGGCTACATTGCTTTTTCCGTTATAGTGGAAGTGAATACGGAAAATGGGGGCGCGGAATGTGAAAACAAAGTGGTATTTCTTTTTCCTGACGACGGTTGCCGTTTCGGCGATGATTTATGCTTTTCTGGGAGTGAAAGGGGAAGAGTCTGTTGAAATCGGCGTCCTGATGATTGGCGAAAACCGCTATGAGAAATTCACTGGCCTGGAAGAGGGTTTGAAGGATCTGGGTTACAACACAAAGAACATCCATTTTACCGTGAAAAATGCACAAGATGATGAAGGGTTGATTGACAGGCAAATACATGAGCTGCTTAGTGCGAAACCTGACCTTATTGTGACGCTTGGCGGGATTGAAACACTTCGACTAAAGGAAAAAATGGATGAAGCCAGTATCAAGATTCCGGTTGTTTTTGCCGGACTTGCCGCTCCGAAAGAACTGGGATTGATAAAAGATTACAAGTCTCCGGGTGGAATTTTTACCGGTATCAATAATTACCATGCGAGTATCTCGGGCAAGCGTCTCGAGATGCTTACCTCACTTGTGCCCGCTGTTGAAAGGGTGCATGTGATTTATGACAGCAAGATTGATGTCAGCAAATTAAGCCTTGATGAGACAAGGAATGCAGCCATTCAATTGGGTGTGGAAATCGCACCTTGTGATGCTTCAAAGGACTGCCTGGATACTTTATGGAAATCGGTCGGCAAAAGAGAGGCCATCCTCGTCCTGCCGAGCTTCAGGATTGAGTCACTGACAGATGAAATAGTGAGGCTGACTTCTGAGAAAAAGATTCCGGCCATGGGGCTGTATGACTTTGAAGCGGAAAAAGGACTGTTGGCGAGCTATGGGTCCAGCTTTTACTCGCAAGGATATCAGGCTTCAAGATTTGTCAGCTTGATTTTGCAGGGAAACAAACCGGGGGATTTACCTGTTGAATTGCCAGACGGCATCCGTTTTGTCGTCAACCAGCAGACGAAGGACGCACTTGGAGTCAGCTATAATCAGGATTTGCTGCATATCGCCGATCTGATCCACCCTGAAGTGCAGGGAGGGAGCAAGCGATGAAATATCTAATGGATTTCATGCATTCGCAGACCATCCGCAATAAGGTGCTCGTGTTCGGAGTCGTCATGTCGACAATCCCGTTGCTGCTCCTCAGCCTGTATTATTACTCTTTTGTAAAAGCAGACCTTGAAACAAGGATCCTTGAAAAACAGCATCTGGTACTGGAGAATCTATCGCGGGAAATACAATACGAATTCAGCCAGACATTTCAGCGGATCCATGTCCTTGCTTCTCTTAATCTATTGGACAAAGAACAAAGCGCCTTGTATGACCTCCTGCAGCAAAGCGAATCGATCGAAGAAGTCATCATCGCGGATGAGAAAGGCTTTGTCGAAAGTAGGGTATCCCGTTACGAACTCAATATTGCTGGAGACATGGAACGGTGGTTTACGGACGATATGTGGTTCCAGCTGCAATCGCGTGACAAGGTATATGGGCAGGTGGCATTCAACCAATATGGTCAGCCTGTCATGAAACTGGCAATCCCTTTTTATGAAGACGACAGCAAGAAAGCAATCGGAGTGACTGTTCAGCTTCAAAAAATCATCGGGAAAATTTCTTCGATGCGACAGGATCATTCTTCTTATATTTATCTACTGGATGACAAAGAACGCGTCATCGCCCATCAGGATTACAGCAAGCTCTGGCAAAAGCAGACTTCTGGAGGCGAGGATGAACTTGGCGTTACCGCAGAAATCGAAGATCTCGACTGGGTGCTTGTGATGGAGCAACCGAAAGCAACGGCGTTCGCTCCGATTAACAGGATGCTCCAGAGCGGAATTGGTGCGGTTGCGCTGCTGATTTTAACCGTCAGCCTGATCAGTGTTTGGGCTGGGCTTTATTTTACAAGGCCGATCGTTTCGATTGACCGGGAAATGAACAAATTGAAGCAGGGACGGAAAATCAGCCCGGTGAAAATGAGGCGCACCGATGAACTGGGGAAATTGGCTGATTCCTTCAACGACATGAGCAAGGAACTGCTTGAAAAATCAAGATTGCTAGAGCAGGAGAAGGAAAGGCTCGATGTGGTGGTGAACGGGATCGGCGCTGGGTTAGCGCTCGTGACGAAAGAATACCGGATCACCTGGATGAATCCGATTTTAAAAGGGTGGCTGAACGAGGACCGGTTGACTCTGCCTTGTTACGCGGTGATCGGCGGGGAGAACGCGCCGTGTCTGAACTGTCCTATTACCTGCCCGGACCTAGATAAAATCGCTGACGAGGTCATGAAGTTCAAGGACGGCGCCAATGGCGAGCGGATTTTCAGGCACAGGGTGTTCCCGCTGAATCACGCGATTGAGGAAGAAGGCGAGTTCCTCGTCGTGCTTGAGGATATCACCGAGCAAAAACAAATGGAAGAAACGATGATCCAGACGGATAAACTGAGCGCACTGGGAATCATGGCATCGAGCTTTGCGCATGAAGTCAATAATCCGCTGGCGACGATCAATGTGTATGCAGAGGATCTGATTGACAGGATCCAGGCCGGTGATGAGGACCTCGATGAAGAAGAAATGGAACATTATCTTCGTAAAATCAAGGAAAATACCGAGCGCTGCAAACGGATCACCGGGAACCTGCTTAATTTTTCGCGTAAGAACGATTGGACAGAAGATCGAATTCGCATCAGGGAAATCATCGAGAACAGCATCAGCCTTGTCGAGCACCAGCTGAAAAAACAGCGAATCCAGCTTGTGTTACGGATCGCGGATGGGCTTCCGCTCGTTAGCGGCGACGGCTTGAAGCTGATGCAGGTCATTGTCAACCTGATCAATAACGCGATCGATGCGATGGAAAGCGAAGGAAGTTTGGTCGTTTCAGCAACTGAAAGTGTTAACGGAGCAGTATTGATCAAAGTGAACGACAGCGGCCACGGAATCCCAGCCGAGGCGATGGATAAACTGTTTGATCCATTTTTCACTACAAAGCCAATCGGCAAAGGAACAGGACTTGGTTTGTCCGTTTGTTATGGAATCATCCAGCAATTTGGCGGGACGATTGCAATTGACAGTAAACCTGCAGAAGGGACAACAGTGGAAATCCAGCTGCCGGCAGAGCGTTCGCTGAAAGCGGGGCTTGGTGTGGCAGACTTAGCAGAAGCGAGTGGACAAAGGTTTTCCAAATCAGGTCATGCAGATGTCTACGGAAACACAGTAATAGATACAACGGAGGTGGGCTACGATGTCAGTAACAAGATTGTTGGTCGTTGATGATGAACAGGATTTGCTTGAGCTTTTGGTGAGGAGGCTGAAGCGGAAGGGTTTTGACGTGGACAGCGCAGGTACGGCAGAGGACGCCCTCGAACTTGTGAAAAAGAATGAATATGACATCGGCGTCTATGACATTCGCCTTCCCGGTATGGATGGCATCGAGCTGTTAAAAGAAACCAAGAAGATCCAGCCTGATATCGAAGTGCTCATCCTGACAGGGCATGGGACGATTGATACCGCGATTGAAGCGATGAAGGTGGGTGCCTTCGATTACATCACCAAGCCTTATAATCTATCAGAACTGGAACTGACGATAGGAAAGGCTGTTGAAAATAAAGCGCTCAAAGAGAAAAATGATTCGATGAAAAAAATCATCGCCCAGCATAATGAATTCAACATCATCGGCGACAGCGCCAATTTTAAAGAAGTGCTCGAGATGACGAGGCGGATTGCTGACAGCGATGTGCCTGTCCTTATTGAGGGAGAAAGCGGCACCGGGAAGGAGCTGTTCGCGAAGGCACTCCATTATTGGAGCTGCCGTGCGGATGAACCATTCGTGCCTGTGAACTCCGGTGCACTCCCTGAACATCTGTTGGAAAGCGAATTGTTCGGCCATGCCCGCGGTGCTTTTACCGGAGCAAGCCAGGAGAAGAAGGGGCTGGTCGAAGCAGCGAAAGACGGGACGCTGTTTTTGGATGAGCTCGGCGAAATGCCGCTTGCTCTTCAGGTAAAATTGCTGCGCTTCCTCGAGACTGGCGAATTCCGTCGGGTCGGTGATGTCCGCGAGCGCCATGTGACTGTCCGCGTCATCGCTGCAACGAATCGCGACATGGAAAAAGAAGTCGCCGAAGGACGTTTTCGCGAAGATCTTTATTACCGGCTGAATGTTGTGAAGCTGACAATTCCGCCGCTTCGTGAACGGAAGGGTGATTTACCCGCGCTGATTGAACACTTTATCGTGAAGACCAAAGACCCGGCGAAGCAGTTGTCGGCGGAAGCTCAGGCCGCGTTAGAGCAATACGATTTTCCGGGAAATGTCCGCGAGCTGAGTCACCTGATCGAACGCGGCGTCCTGCTATCAAAGGGAAGCTTGATAGAAGCGGACGATTTGCTTTTGCCGAAACAGGTTGCCGTTGTTGCTGCTATCGTTGGTGAGGGAACCAGGCTATGCTCACTGGAAGAAGTCGAAAAAGAACACATCGAAAACGCCTTGAAGCAGATGAACTGGAACAAAACAAAGGCAGCGGACGTGCTGGGCATCAGCGTCCGGAATCTTTATCGGAAAATTGATCAATACGGGTTGAAAGAGAAGTGAATTGGAGTGCGCGAACTGGAAAAAAACGAGTGGAATTTCCAGTTCGCCAATAGATTTTAATTTTCGCCAATAAACAGTGAAAAATCGCCAATAAAATAATTTTTTCGCCAATAAAATGAAATTATCGCCAATAAAGTTGTGAACTTCGCCAATAAAAATTTTCACAATTAAAACAGAAGGTAATTTAAGATAAAATATCGAATGATTAGGAGAATTATATAGAAGGAGTGAAACAGTTGATAGCGAAAAATCGATCCATACCAAAAGAAATAAAGATTTATGAGGCAATCGTAAGACGATTACCGGTAAATCATCCACGAAAAACAGAATTCGAGAACAAATTATCCCGGAAACGCGCAGGCTACAAAGGTGAAAAAGAATTAGATTACCATATCTCACAAATCGACCACTCAAAATTCACAGTCCTTCATGATATCAGAATCCCCTACAATGATACTCATTTCCAAATTGACACTCTATTCATCTCCAATTCCTTCATCATTCCAATTGACTCCAAGTATTACGCCGGGACACTCGAATTTTACCCTGAATTCAACCAAATGATCCAATATTTAAACGGAATTGAAAAGGTATACCCTGATCCAATCCTCCAGACGAAAATACAAGGACGCCAACTCAAAGCCTTCCTAACTAGTCATCAATTTTCCCCACCTCCGTTTGAACCGCTCGTTGCCATCACCAATTCACAAGCCCTGATTAAAAATCCAACTCAAAATAAAGAAGTCAGCCAAAGAGTATTCAAGTCCCCTGGCATTTTTTATAAAATCAACCCTTTTCATGACAAATATCAAAAGGATGTAATCACAAATCAAGATATAAAGAAAATGGTCAAGCTTCTATTGCGTAAAAATACACCATATCTTCCGGACATAAAGGAACTTCCTTATAGTGAATTCCAGAAAGGAGTGGAGTGTCCCAAATGCCATACAATCGGCATGGAAAGATTTCATGGTCTATGGGGTTGCAAGAAATGTGGCCATACATCAAAGGACACACATGTTACAGCATTGAAAGATTTCTTTCTCATCAATGGGCCGTCGATTTCCAACGCGCAATTCAGCGATTTCCTCAACATTTCATCCATCCACCAGTCAAAAAGGCTGCTATCCGCACTGGACCTTGATAGCACCGGATCCACAAAAGGACGGATCTACACTCCAGGCAAGAATTTTCAGTTATGGGAATGATCGATTAATCCAAAATTTACTCATCGAAGTGTACGAGAATCCAACATACCCAGCTGAAATGTCACAGGCCAAAATTGGAGCCTCATGCTAAAATGTCTCATGCCATTCCTGCACACCACGCTAAAATGTCTCATGCCATTCCTACCCACCATGCCAAAATGTCACATGCCAAAAATGCAACACCATGCCAAAATGTCACATAACGAGCGGCCGAGATCAATTCGAAAATTCGATTTCAGCCGCTTTTTCGCGTTCACAAAAGTGTCACGATTTCCTCAATCCTTACTCCCACAAGCGCTCCACCAGTCCATACACCTAAGAATCCACCATGCCAAAAAACTTGGCACGCAGCTTGCATTATAAATAAGCAAGAAAACTAAAAAAGGAAGTGGCGACATGCTATCCAATATTGGCATTCCTGGTTTGATATTAATCCTGACTTTGGCGTTGATCATCTTCGGTCCGAAAAAGCTGCCTGAAATCGGCAGGGCGTTCGGCCAGACGTTGAAGGAATTCAAGAAATCGACTCGTGAGCTGACAAGTGATATTACCGATGACATTGCGGATGACATCAAGGAAATCAAAAAAGAAATCTAAACGCATAAAAAAGAGGTGAGTGAAAATGGGTCTTTTTTCAAATGAGAAAAAGGTGGATTACGATAAAATGGTCGACAAGATGCTTCCAGATGCCAAGAAGGAAATGGATGAATCCCAGTATGACACAGAGCTTGGCCTGAACATGGCGCGGGATGCAAGGAAGGTCATCAGCGGCAAACTGAAAATTGAAGACTTCCATAAAGTCTATTCTTCATCACTGACAAAGGAATTTGGCAACTACTATGCTTCTGGCGATGGACCTGACATCAGGAAGGGTGACGGTCCGAAATGGGCAATGGTCATCGACCTGAAAAAATGCGTCGGCTGTGATACATGTACGGTCAGCTGCAAGGCCGAGAACAGGACGCCGCCGGGAATTTCCTACAACGTGGTCATGGAATCACTAGAAGGTGAGTTTCCGAACATCAAGGCGGTCAACCTGCCTAGGCCGTGCATGCAGTGTGACAAACCGGCATGTGCCCAGGTTTGTCCGACAAGAGCGACTTATAAAATGGAAAACGGAATTGTCGCGATTGATAATGACCGTTGCATCGGCTGCCGCTACTGCATCGTTGCCTGCCCTTATGGCGCGCGCTCCTTCGATTTCGGCGAAAGCTATGAACAGGAAATGCAAGGCGCGAATGATGTAACGAGTCCTGAATACGGCGTCGAACGCGGCAATCGTGAAAAAGGCAAGACGCCGATCGGCACAGTCCGAAAATGCAGCTTCTGCTTCCACCGCCTGCAAAGAGGCGAAGAGCCAGCATGTGTGGAAACGTGCATTGGCGATGCTCGCTTCTTCGGTGACATCAGCGACCCGAACAGCGTGGTATCGAAGCTTGCTGCAAGTCCAAGAGCATTCCGCCTGAAGGAAGAGCTTGGAACACATCCGAATGTCATTTATCTAAGATAGGAGGGACTGGCGATGGCCAATCTTGCTGTTGATTTAAAAGAGAAAAGCACATCAAAAGCTAAAATTAATGTGACCTTATCGAAAGCTTTTAAAATATGGGTTTCAGCCTTAACTGTTGCCTTTTTGATCGGCGGTTATTTTATCGTAGAGCGCTTCTTCACGGGGCTGGCGGCTACGAATCTATCAAGCATCACCCCGTGGGGAGCATGGATCGCTTTTTACATCTTCTTCGTTGGTTTGAGTGCGGGATCGTTCCTGCTGTCAACCTTGATCTATGTTTTCGGAATGGAAGAGTACGAGAGAGTCGGAAAGGCGGCGCTTTTTACCGCGATAGTCTGTATGATCGTAGCACTGACCTTCGTCCTGATGGACCTTGGCCGTCCGGAGCGCATGCTCAATGCGATCATCTACTGGAATGTCACGTCACCGCTTGCCTGGGAAGTCCACTTTTACCTCGTATACATCGGACTACTGGCAGTCGAGTTATACATCGCGATGAGAGAAGACCTTGTCCGCGCGGCAAAAACCAATTCGCTGAAAGGCTTTGTCGCAAAATTGATCACATTTAAAAACGCAACCATCAATGCAGCTACGAAGAAGCGCGATCATATGTGGATGAAAATCCTCGGCACCATCGGGATTCCGCTCGCGATCCTTGGAGTGCACGGCGGAACGGGAACCATCTTCGCTGTTGTAAAAGCAAGACCAGCATGGAATACCGCTTTATTCCCAATCATTTTCGTCGTATCTGCGATGGTTTCGGGAACTGCATTGCTTTTAGCGATGTATGTCATCAAGAAAAAGGTCCAGAAACAGCCTATTGATCAAGGGATGGTCGTATCCCTCGCAAAATTGATGGTCGGGTTCCTGATCATCGACCTTGGTCTTCAATTCTATGAATATCTGATCGGGTGGTACGGTCTTGAGGCAGAACATTTGGATACCCTGGCAACGATGATGGCCAGTGAAAAAGCCTGGTCATTCTGGTTCGTGCAAATGTTCCTGGGAGCTGTCATTCCGATCACGATTGTTTTCTGGAAAAAAACAAGCCAGAACATCAATGCACTGCTTGCGGCTGCTGTCCTGATCGTCATTGGAATCATCGGAGTCCGATTCAATATAGTTGTCCCGCCGCTAGTCACACCTGTTTTTCACGAACTGCCATGGGGCAATTACGCGCCAACGATCAAGGAATGGATGGTCAGCGTCGGCGTTGTCGCGATGGGGCTATTAATCTACTCATTCGGTGAGCTGCTGCTGCCAATCGAAGAAACTTCTGACGAGGTGAGCCATAATGGAAAATAAACCAATGAAACGGCGTGGATTTTTAAAAGCGCTCGGAACGCTTGGCGCTGTCGCATTTGTCGGACCGGCATTCGTCGGGCCAGTCAAGCAGGTAATGGGCGGTGTCTGGATTGATGAACCTCACGGAACTGGCACCGATTATCAAGATTATACAGCGGAAAATGTTATCTTCACGTCATGTCAGCAATGTAATGCAACGTGTACAATCAAAACTTATATTACGGCTGGAGCGGCAGGCGGAGCTTATTCTTCCATCGTCCGCAAGATTGCCGGCAACCAGTACAGCCCGATCAATATGGTGCAAATCGGCCATATCAACTATGATACTCCAGTTTCACAGGCTGTAAAAGGAACCGGAGATGTTGCCAAAATGGGACGCGGACTTCGCGGCGGACGTACTTGCTTGAAGGGGCAGGCCGGCATCCAGACAAACTATGATGCATTCCGGATCCAAAAGCCATTGAAGCGCGTGGGCGAGAGAGGAAGCGGCGTCTGGAAAACGGTCAGCTGGGAAGAGGCATACAAGGAAATCCTCGAGGGCAGCAAGGATCTTCGCACACCTGGTCTGAAAGAAATGTGGAAATACGTACCGGAAGAAGCGGTCATGGCCGATTGGGATCTGCTGAAGGCTGGAGAAATGACAAAGGCTGAATTCGATAAAAAATACAAGGATGTCCTAATTGATACAAACCATCCTGACCTTGGGCCTAAGGCGAACCAAATCGCTGTCATGGCTGGGCACAGACGCGAATTCATCGAACGTCTCGCAGCTAGCAGCCTAGGTACAGCCAACTACTATGATCACGGCGGCTATTGCGGTATCACAAGCGTAATGGGAAATGTCCGATCACATGATGCAGAAAAGCCGAAGAAACGGATGATTCCCGATTATGACAATGCGGAGATGGTCATCGTCTGGGGAACAAACCCAATGGTCGCAAACCGTGGGCCGACCACTTTCGCACCGCAGATCACAAATGCGATCGACCGCGGTATGAAAATGGTGGTGATCGATCCGCGGTTCAGCAAAACAGCCGAAAAAGCGCATGTCTGGGTTCCGGTAAAACCGGGCGGTGACGGTGCGCTCGCTATGGCAATGTGCCGCTGGATCATCGAGAACAACCGTTATGACGATATTTATCTTCGCAACCCGAACCAGGAAGCAGCGAATGAGGATGGCGAAACAACCTGGAGCGATGCTTCTTTCCTTGTCAATGTCGGGGAAAAGAAGCGCCCGTTCGTCCGTGCACAGGACCTTGGAATCGGCGGCGAGGAGTTTGTGGTCATCGAAAATGGCAAGCCGGTCTCACATGCAAAAGCAAGAAACGGAGAGCTTGATGTAGATACAACCATAAATGGTATCAAAGTGAAATCTGTTTTCCGTATTTTTAAAGACAGAGTCATGGAAAAATCAATCGAAGAATACGCCAAGCAGGCAGATGTGCCAGTTGACCAGATTGTCCAGATTGCCCGTGAGTTCACTTCGCATGGTAAAAAGGTCGGCATCCATTCTTACCGAGGACCGGCAATGCACACAAATGGCTATTACAGTGTTCGTGCCATCAATATGCTGAACCACCTTGTCGGCAACCATGACTGGAAGGGTGGCGATACCGTACTTGGCGCTAAGTATAAAGCAACCGAGGGACGATATGATCTCGCGACAGTGCCAAATGCCAACAAAGGCTGGGGAATCCCGGTCACAAGGCATAAGGTTCCTTATGAAAAAACATCATTATTTGCTAAAGATGGATATCCAGCGAAACGCCCATGGTATCCGTTCGGCAATAAACTGATTCATGATGTCCTGCCTAGCTCGGCTGAAGGCTATCCATACAAAATCAGGGCATTGCTGATCAACAGGACTTCACCGGTCATGTCTGCACCAAGATCAGAAATGCAGGCCAAGTTCATCAGGGATTCAAAAGTTGTTGAACTTGTCGTCGCATCTGACGTGATCATCGGTGAAACTTCCAAGTATGCAGATTTCATTTTACCGGATCTTGCGTACCTGGAAAGCTGGAATGCAGAAGACATCTTCCCAATCCTGAAGCATAAGTTTGCAGGTGTCATCCAGCCGGTGACGAGAGTCGTTCCTGACGCACGTCCAACTGAACAGGTGTACATCGATTTGCTAAAAGGCTTAGGCCTTCCAGGTGTAGGAGACAATGCATTGGCTGACGGATCAGCGATACACACACCTGAAGATTATTACGTAAAACGGATTGCGAACATCGCTTTTGACGGCCAGAAGCCGGTAAAAGATGCAAACGCTGAAGAGCTGGCGATTTTTGAAAAAGCAAGGCAGAAGGCATTAGGCAAATATTTCGACATCCAGAAGCTGAAAAATGCCGTCAAACCGGAAGAATGGAAGAAAGTCGTCTATGTATTGAACCGCGGAGGACGCTTTGAGGCAGCTGGCGATGAATATATCGGCAACAAACTTAAGTATCAGTGGGCAAAACAGGTTTATTTTTACGATGAAAAAGCAGCAGGCTTCAAGAGTGCCTACACAGGCAAGTTCTTTGAAGGCGTGCCGGTAGCAGAGGAAATCAAGACATACGATGGCGAAGTCTACAAGCCAAACAAACCGCTCCAGTTCATCAACTGGAAATCAAGAAATATGGCAACGCACCGTACCGAAGGCAATGCATGGCTGCGTGAAATCAAACCTGAAAACTATGTGTGGATCAACCCGGTTGATGCGAAGAAAAAAGGAATCAAAACAGATGATGAGATTTATATCTCTTCCAATAATTCTAAAGTGAAGGGCCGTGCGCTTGTAACACCAGGAATCAAGCCAGGCGTCGTCGGAGCGAACTTCAGCTTTGGGCACGAGGCATACGGTTCAAAAGCAGTTAAAGTGGATGGCAAAACAATAGAACCAGCAGGGAAATATGGCCATACACCGTACCAGTTCAACAAACCGCTCCATGAAGAATCAGGCTATGCAAAACCGCGCGGACTGGGCTTCTCCGTCAATGCCTTATCTGACCGCGATGGCAGCTACTTCGAAGGCTATCTCGCAGACTTGCTGATTGGCGGTCCGGCACAGCAGGACGTATTTGTGGACGTGGAAAAAGCGTAACAACATCGGAGGAAACTCTGAAATTTCTTGGAAAACGAAGGTGGAGACAATGATGGAAGAACGATATGGAAAGCTGGCGATTGCGAATATCATGACAAGCATCTGGCTGGGCGAATGGGACACCTACGAAGCATTCATGAACGATGTCCCTGAAGGAATGCAGAATGAGCTTTCATTTCATTCCTTATACAATCGGGAAGAAGTGCAGCTCTGGTATGACAATCACTTTTTCATACCGGGAGATCATTTTGTCTCCCCATACTTTTCGTCTTATAGTAAAAGTAATGAAGATGAAGAAGCCCGCAGGCATGAACTGCTATGCCTGATCGGCCTTTATGAAAAAACAGCTTTTTACTTCCCGCTCGAGCAAGACCGGCTGCCAGACCATTTCGGCAGCATGACGGCTTTTATGAGTTCAATTTTACAGGGGGAAATCCAGGCGGAACAAGAAGACGATCGCGAAAGACTTCAACAGCTGGAAGAAATAGAGGAAGAAATGCTGGCAAGATTCATCAAGCCAGTCCTAAAACCATTGCTGGAGTATGCCGAAGCAAAAATCAACCATCCATTCTTTAAAGAGTTCCTCAGCTTTTATGCGGAATTGATGAGTGAAGATTGGGCGGAGGCAGCATAAAAAGAAGAAACGGTCCTCATAATCGGGGACCGTTTCGCTTTGTTCTTACTTATTTTGTTTAAAGTAATCTATAAACGCTTGATAAAACTCAATGCCCTGATAAAACATGAAGCCCATCGCAGTCAGTGAGAAGAAACCGATCATCAGGAATCGAAACCACATACTATCATTCCTCCTTGATTTTTTTTAGAGAAAAAATCGAAGAGGGCTGATCACATAGTTTGACTGGAAAAAGACTGCGGTTAGAAAAGCAGATAAAGCTGTATTCCTGTTTGTCCTGTCTTTTGTTTTGCTTATAAAACTGGTTAAAACAAGAAGGACAAACACGGGTTGAATGAAAGCGGCTTGTTTGTCTTCTTTGCCTGGGCCGGGAGCATCTTCATGCATTTGATCCATGCTGATGATTGCTTTTGATTTAGGCTCGAATAATTTCAGTTTTTCGGCAGGAAGAGCACTGTGGCTGAGTAAAAGCAAAATGAACAGACTCAGAGAATAAATCATCAGCTTTTTCACGGTTCCACACTCCCTTCCAAAAGTAGTAATACAATCGTATAACAATATATGCATAGTGGAAACAAAAAAGTTTTGACATTTTTCTCAAAACAAAAAAACAGGCACCTTAAATGGTGCCTGCTCCAATTATTGCTTTCTTAAGTTTCCAAGCTCTTCAGCGATCGCCTGCATTTCATTTGGGCTGAAGTTATTTTTTCTCATGATCATATCGTAGATTTCTTTCAACTCTTCATACATCTCACTGTCAAAATGCGTCGATTTAATCGCGCCAAGGTTCATGAACTTCAATTTTTCCTTGATTTTCTCAACCATGAAATCAACGTTTTCAGGAGAATTTTTCGTTAAGTCCACTCCGTTCATCCTCTCAATGTTTGTACAACCATCTTTCCACGTCCGTCAAAAAAAGTCAATTAGAAATCCGGCGCCCTTGTGACGCCGGATTGCAATCAGGCACTATACGTGTTAGATTCTTTCTTCTCTTCTTTTATAGCATTCAGGATATTCCTCGTTTCAACCACGACCACGCCAGACAAGCCGAGCAGCCCGATCAGGTTCGGGAAGGCCATCAATCCATTCATGACATCGGCTACTCCCCATACAACTTCCAGCTGTGAAATCGCACCGATGAAAACAGCGACGACAAATGCCATTCGATAATAAAACACGACACTTTTGCTGAAGAGATACGAGAAGCATTTTTCTCCATAATAAGACCAGCCGATGATGGTCGATGAGGCGAAGAACAGCAATCCTACCGCCACAATTACAGAACCAGTCTGGCCAAGGAACTTGCCGAAGGTAGCTGAAGTCAGGTCGGCAGCTGTTGTGTCACCGGTGTACAAGCCGCCCATGACAATGGTAATCCCCGTGATTGAACAAATGACGATTGTATCAATGAACACCTGGGTCATCGACACAAGAGCCTGCCGTCCCGGCAAGTCCGTCTTGGCTGCAGCGGCAGCGATTGGTGCGGAACCGAGACCAGCTTCGTTTGAGAAGACACCGCGGGCAACACCCATCCGGATGACAGTTCCAAGTGCACCGCCTGCGACCGCTTCGCCAGTGAAAGCATCTGTAAAAATAAGTGCAACTGCTGCTGGGACAAGGTCAAAGTTCATGATCATGACGACCAGGCCAGCGAGAAGGTAAAATGCTGCCATCACTGGGACGAAAAGGGCAGTGACTTTTCCGATGCTCTTAATTCCGCCAATCAGGGCAAGTGCAGTGAAAATGGTCAATACAAGTCCCGTAACCCAGGCCGGGATTGAAAATGTTGATTGGACAACGCTGGCAACTGAATTTGATTGAACAAGATTGCCGATACCGAAAGCAGCGATCGCCCCAAATATAGCGAATAAGACCCCAAGCCATTTTTGGCCAAGTCCGCGTTCAAGATAGTACATTGGACCGCCAGACATCTCACCGTCCTTGTCCTCGACCCGGTATTTGACGGCTAGAACAGCTTCTGCATATTTCGTCGCCATTCCAAAGAATGCGGTAATCCACATCCAGAATACTGCACCAGGTCCGCCTGTGAAAATTGCGGTCGCGACACCGGCGATATTACCCGTACCGACTGTTGCAGCCAGCGCGGTCATCAATGCCTGGAAATGAGAGATATCCCCTTCAGAGCGGTTGTCCTGTTTTTTTGTAAAAGCAAGCTTAAGTGAGTAAGGCAGCAGCCTCAGCTGCAAAAAGCCAATGCGGAAGGTAAGGTAGATTCCAGTCCCGACAAGCAAAATCAATAGAGGGGGACCCCAAACCCAGCCGCTAATTTTTCCAATCCAATCTTCAAATGTCATGTTGTGCCCCCTTGTAAAATTATCTTCGAAAAATGTTCTCCAACAAGAATATTCTGATAATTAGTGTGAGTCAAGCAATATCTATCAGGTAAAACTTAGCAGGGCAGTTGAAAGGATACCTGAGTAGCTGTTGTTAAGGTATCTTTGCGAATAATAAATGATCTAAGATTTTTTAAGTTCTCCGGAGAATGACTAATAAAAATTCACAATATTTTTCTCAATACTTGCATGAAGTAGTGGCAATCGTGGAAAATGTTAGTTAGGAAGCAGGCGAGTTGAGACCTGCAAAGATCAGGAAGACTCTAGGAGGAGAAAACATGGGCAGTTCGAAAAAGTTTTGGATGGGCATGGTTTTAGGTGCAATGGCCGGCGGAGCGGTTACTTTATTGGAGAAATCGACCCGGCAGGCTGTTAAAGAGGATTTCAGCAAGGTTTCCAGCGGTGTAGCATATGTGGTCAAAAATCCAAATGAATTTATTGAAGACCTAAGGGAGACAGCGAATAAAGTGCGGACAACAGTGGAACAAGTAACAGAGGACGTTGCTTTTATCACTGAAAAGGTAGAAGAAATAAAGGATGTACCTCCTCAGGTTACGGAATTGGTCAAAGACACGAAAGAAACACTGAGGAAGATTGCGTCATCTGCCCAAGCACAGCAGCATATAGATGAAAATGAATAATGACTGACAAGCCCATGGCAGGACAAGGAAAGCATAAATGAGGTGAATCAATGGTTGATATATCATTTTTCAGGCATATGTGGCAGAGGATACAGGAAGACGATGTTCCGGCTCTTGCCGCGCAGTTGGCCTATTTCTTCTTGCTTTCCTTATTTCCGCTGTTGATCTTCTTGGTCACATTGGTTCCTTATTTGCCAATTTCAGAAGTGGATATCCTCGGTTTTTTTGATGATTATGCTCCAGGTGAATCGATGGACCTGATTAAGAACAGCCTGGAGGATATCATGAAAAAAGACGGAAAATTGCTGAGCTTTGGATTGCTGGCAACGGTTTGGTCCGCCTCAAATGGGATCAATGCCATTGTCAGGGCATTTAACCGTGCGTACCGAGTAGAGGAAACAAGGTCGTTCATCATAAGCAGGTTAATGGCAATCTTTTTGACCTTTGCCATGATCTTTGTATTTCTGGTCGCATTGATTCTGCCAGTGTTCGGGAAAGAAATCGGCAGCTGGCTGTTCGCGAATTTCGGGCTGAAGGAAGAATTCGTTTACGTCTGGAATATGTTCCGGTGGCTGATCAGTATCTTGATTTTGTTTATTGTTTTCCTCGGGCTATACTGGATAGCTCCCAATAAAAAGCTTACGTGCATCAGCGGGGTGCCTGGTTCGATCTTTGCCACAGGCGGATGGGTTCTCGTTTCACTCGGCTTCTCCTACTATGTCAGCAATTTCGCTTCCTACACCGCTACTTACGGCAGTATTGGAGCGATCATTGTCCTGATGATCTGGCTCTATTTATCCGCCTACATCATTATCATCGGCGGAGAAATCAATGCCTATTATAGTGAGAAGAAAGCAGGCTGCTGACATCCTGACTTATCCTGAAATTACCTCAGGTAACCTCTGCTGTTTTTGCAGATGATACAATTGAGGCTTGCTCCTCACTTCTTATGAACAGGGGGAATTCAGGATGGCAAAGAAGACGAAAAAAGACGGAAGCACAAAGCAAAAAGGCAAAAGCAACCACAGCCAAAAAACATCCGGTTCAGCAAACGGATCAAACGGATATCACTAACACCAAGCGCCCCATTCGGAGGGCGCTTTTCTTTATTGATAGGATGCTTAAGCGGGGCTATGACGGACAGAAATCGGGGGAAGCAGATGAAAAGTGTCCGTCAGCAAGGCCATGACGGACAAAAATCAGTGGAAGCAGAGAAGAAATGTCCGTCATCAAAGCCATGATGGACAAAAATCAGTGGAAGCAGAGAGGAAATGTCCGTCATCAAAGCCATGACGGACAAAAATCAGTGGAAGCAGAGAGGAAATGTCCGTCATCAAAGCCATGACGGACAAAAATCGGTGGAAGCAGAGAGGAAATGTCCGTCAGCAAGGCCATGACGGACAAAAATCAATGGAAGCAGAGAGGAGATGTCTGTCATCAATAGCTTGGCTTAATCCAGGGTAATAAAAAACTCCCGCTGGATTTTCACCAGCGGGAGCTAACCTTTATTTCAACAGCCTCAAGCTATTTAATATAACTAGAATGGTGCTGCCTTCGTGGCCGATGACTCCGTATGGCAGGTCGAGCAGCTGAAGGAAGTTGGATGCGATGAGCACCATGATGACCAGGATCGAGAACACGATGTTTTGTTTGACGATTGTGTTCATTCGGCGGGACAGGTTGATGGCTTCGGCAATCTTTGGCAGGTCGTTTTTCATCAGGACGACGTCTGCTGTTTCCAAAGCAACATCGGAACCTTCTCCCATTGCGATGCCGACATTTGCGGTTGCAAGTGCAGGCGCGTCATTGATGCCGTCTCCAACCATGGCAACCTGGCCATATTGGTCTTTCAATTTCTTCAATTCCTGAACCTTTGTTTCTGGCAGGCATTCAGCGATATATCCTTGAACATGGCTTTCAGCCGCGATGGCCTTGCCTGTGTTCTGGCTATCTCCTGTCAGCATGACCGTGTAGATGCCTTCTGACTTTAACAGGTCGATTGCCTGTTTCGTTTCTTCACGGACAACATCTTTCAATGCGATCAACCCTGCAAGCTGACCATTCCGTTCGATGAAAACGATGGTTTTGCCTTGTGCTGCAAGCTGTAACGCGGCCCCGCCAGAGAAGGATTCAGCTTCGGTCCTTCCGACAAAGTCGGCTTTTCCGATTTTCCAATCCTCATTTTCAAAGTGAGCCTTCACACCCCAGCCTGATACATCCTCGATGCTCTCTGGATGAATCAGCTCCTTGCCAAGCACCTCCTTGGAATATTTCACGATAGCGTTGGCCAACGGGTGGTTGGAGTGACTTTCAATTGATGCTGCTTTAAGCAGGACATCATCAGTATCAAGCCCTTCAGCGACAATTACATCGGTTACTTCCGGCTTGCCTTTTGTCAAAGTCCCTGTTTTATCGAAAGCGATTGCTTTGAGGTGACTCAGATTTTCCAGGTGGACTCCGCCCTTAAATAGGATTCCGTGTTTCGCGCCATTCGAAATCGCCGACAAAGTTGCAGGCATGATCGAGGCAACGAGTGCGCATGGTGAAGCAACGACAAGCAGGATCATCGCGCGGTAAAACGTCTCCGTCCAACTCCAGTCAAGCAGATAATGCGGAACGAACATCATCAGCACGACGACTGCCAGAACGACTTTTACGTAAGTGCCTTCAAACCGTTCGATGAACAGCTGGGAAGGGGACTTTTCACTTTGCGCGTTCTGGACGAGCTGGATGATTTTTTGAAACAGTGTCTCGTCATTTCGTTTTGTAATCTCAACGGTAAGCGATCCTGTCAGGTTGACCGTACCTGCAAATACATCATCTCCGGAATCTTTCGAAACCGGAATGGATTCCCCGGTGATGGCAGCCTGGTCGATCGTTGACTGCCCTCTGGCGACCTTGCCATCGGATGGAATTCTTTCACCTGGCTTCACCAAAATCATGTCGCCAATCTCCAATTCTGAAACATGCACTTTTTCCTCAATTCCATCTGCAATCCTCAATGCTTCCTCCGGCTGCAGCTCCATCAAAGAGGATATTTCCTTATGGCTCTTGTTCATCGTATACGTTTCCAGCGCTCCGCTCATCGCAAAAATGAAAATCAAAATCGCGCCTTCTGTCCAGTAACCAATAATGGCCGAGCCAATCGCAGCAAAGATCATCAACATCTCAACGTTCAATTCTTTGTCTTCAATTGTCGCTTCAATACCTTCCTTTGCTTTAGCAAAACCGCCAATGATATAGGCCAGGATAAAAGCGATGACAGATGCAGTTTCTGAATCTCCCTTGCTTAAAATCCATCCTGCAGCAATCAAGATCCCGCTGATTACGGCAGCGATGAGTTCGGCGTGAGGTTTTATTTTTTCCAAAAAGCTTACTTCAGGAACCGGATTTTTCTTTAACAATGCATTTGCTCCCTGTGCCATCCTTTTCTCCTCCTTTAAATCTCTCTAAATGATACTAATAATCACAATCAATCCCCTTAAAAAACACGAAAGCTGCCACCAGAATGGTGACAGCGAGAATCCAAGTCGAAAAATACATATTGTGTTCACTATTATGTTACCATACAATATATGCTTTTTGAAAGAATAATGCGTCTGTCTAAGGAGATCATTTAATGACAACAAAAGACTTTTTTACCCACCCGCTTGGAATTGCTGTTTCGGCTGTAGGTGCGACCTTCCTATGGGGAAGTGCGTTCCCATTCATAAAGCTGAGCTATAACAGCCTTGATATCAGGCCGGAAGAGATGGGGGAGCAAATGCTGTTTGCAGGGTACCGATTCCTGCTTGCCGGGCTGCTTATCCTGATCATGTTCCTCCTTTTAAAAAGGAAGATGAAATTCAGGCCCGAAAGTACTAAGTCTCTTCTGAAAATTGGCCTGTTCCAGACGTTTCTCCAATATGTCCTGTTTTATATCGGACTTAGTTATTCAACCGGAATCCAGGGCTCAATCATTGCCGGGACCACTTCGTTTTTTCAAATCCTGCTTGCGCACTTCCTTTATCCTGATGACAGGATGAGCCGTTTAAAGGTTGCCGGGCTGATGGTCGGATTCACAGGGGTTATCTTCGCGAACTGGCCTAATGGTGATTATGAAATCAGTTTTGGTATTGGAGAAATCCTGCTTATGGGAGCGATGATGGCTGGTGCCTACGGAAATATCCTTGCAAAACAGGGTAGCGCTAAGATGGAGGTCATTTATTTAACAGCTTACCAGATGATCCTGGGATCCCTCGGCTTGATTGCCATTGGAGCTTTCTCAGTGGGGATTGCGCCTTTCGATTTCGATTTAAAGTCAGGTTTGATGCTTCTCTATCTGGCATTTCTTTCAGCAGCAGGCTTTATTTTATGGAACAATGTCATGAAGTACAATCAGGTCGGCAAGGTCTCATTGTATCTGTTCCTCGTCCCTGTATTCGGCGTGATACTATCAGCGGTGCTGCTTGCTGAACCAATACATTATTTTGTCATTGCTGGATTACTTTTTGTAGTCGTCGGTATCGTGCTTGTCAACCGGCCAGCCCGAAAAAGAAACAGCCTCCCTGCGAAATAGGGAGGCTTTTTTGGGTTTTAAAAATCGAACATGGAGCTTGTTTTCTTTTTACACAGAGTTTGCCTGTTGGGTTGAACCATCATGACGAACGGCAACCAGGGCGATGAAAATCAACAGCAGCATCGTACTGATCACATAAAAGAAGCTGATGCCTTTCAGCCATTGTATGGCCAGCCCGCCAATGAAGGGACCGCTGATGCTTCCAAAGCTGAAGAAAATTCCGCACATCAAATTGCCTGCTGGCAGCAGCTGTTTCGGCAGCAGGTCGGCCATATAGCTAATTCCAAGGGAGAACGTAGATCCTACAAGCGTTCCTGCTATAAAGAAGCAAACAAGCAGTCCGGTTGTCGAATTCTCAAGCAAACCGGCAGCAGTAAAACTGATGAAGCCGGTGACCGTGACGAATAGCAGGACATTCCTACGGCCAAGCTTATCACTCAATATTCCTAACGGAAGCTGGGAAAGGATCCCGCCTATCGCGAATGCTGGAAGCAGAAGTGCGACTGCATCAACGCCAATTCCAGATCTCATGGCGTAAACAGGGAAGTTGCCATTTAAGCTCGCTTCCAAAAATCCATAGCCAAACGGCGGCAGGAATGCGACCCAAGCATATTTGAAAACTTTCCCGAATCTCTTCATTGTCCCGAAAAATGAAGTAGAATCCGTGTCGTGTTCTGGCCGCTCATTATTCAAAAGCCAGACGGTCAGCCATGCGGCAAGGCTTATGGCAGAAGAAATAATGAACGGCAGCGCGGTGTTTATTTTAACAAACCCTGTCATCAGCGGGCCGGCAGCGAATCCGAGCCCAAAGAACAATCCATAAAGCGAAATATTCCTTCCAATCCGGTCTTTAGGCGAGAAAGAAGTAATCCATGTCTGTGTGGCAAAATGAAGCATATGATCTCCGATCCCGATTGCGAGCCTAAGCAAGAACCAGAACCAAAAGGACTTCCATAATGGAAATAATGCAAGGGAAATGGCGACGGTAAAGCCGCCGATGAGAATGATGGGCTTGTAACCGAATCTGCGGAGAGGCGCCTCCATTAATGGTGAGGCAATCAGTATGCCTATATATAAACCTGTGGCGTGCAAGCCATTCATGGATGATGATACACCATCCTGTTCAAAAATAATTGCAATCAAGGGAAGCAGCATCCCCTGTGAAAATCCGGAAATCGCGACAATGCTGACCAAAATCCAGAAACGAAGCTTCATACTTATGTTCATATTTAAAATCTCCCTGGGTACTTAATACTCTTTAGATGTTAACGATATAAATTTTTTAGTGCAACGGTTTTTATTTTTAATTAAGGAAAAAATAGTGTAATCTCATGGTAATAATCAAAATTAACTACTTTATAAGCGGATAGATAAGGGAGAGGGTATCATGGAATTCAAAATGAAACCGGATGTTGGTTTTTATACAGAGACAGACTTTGGCAGGCTTGATGTGGCGGGTGATGATCAGTATGGTTTCAGGCCTTACCAGCTGCTCGTATCATCTATAGCGGTATGCAGCGGCGGTGTCCTGCGCAAGGTGCTGGAAAAAATGAGGATGGAAATCGAGGATATCCATATCCAGGCGGATGCTGAACGTGTAGAGGAGGAAGCGAACAGAGTAAGCAAGATTACAGTCCACTTCCGCATTGCCGGCAGCAATCTCGATGAAAAGAAAATCGAAAAGGCGATGGCTCTGACGAGGAAAAATTGCTCGATGGTCCAATCGGTGGTAGGCAGCATCGAGGTTGAAGAAACGTTTGAAATCGTTCAATAAATTGCCTTAAAAAGGCGAGATACACATATAGTTTGTTATGCTATAATGAGTATTGGATTGAACATGCTTTAATATAATAGAACTAATGAACTCTGTTCCGAGAGGACAGGGTTCTTTTTTCGCTGTAAAAAAGCAAGTTCCTGTTGGACTAAAAAACGGAAACGTTAAATTGGACACTTTTGAAGCCAAGGGGCAGACAAAATGTCTAAGAAAGGCCATTTCGAAGCAAGTGGGCGGCCAAAATGTCCAAGAAAGACAGTTTAATGGACATATCCAAGCAAGTGGACAGCCTAAATGTCCATTATAAGGTTATAGATGAAGGAGAATAAGGAATATGGCTTTTGTTTATCGCACTCTATTTTACATTATTGGGTTAAGTATTCTATCTTTTGGAGTCTCGATGACGATTAAAGCGGGGCTGGGAACAGGTGCATGGGATGCGCTCAATGTCGGTTTATCGAAAACTGTAGGGCTGACACCTGGCAGCTGGGTTGTAATTGTGGGGATTGTCATGATTTTCATCAATGCGTCTCTAGTAAAAAGACGTCCAGATGTTGCGGCGATCATCACGCTGCTGATCACTGGTGTGCTGATTGACTTCTGGCTTTTGCGAGTGTTCGAAGATTTGGTTGTGACCGGCTACGCAAAACAATTTGCAGTTTTTATTTTGGGAATGGTCGCGCTGAGCTTCGGGCTGGCAGTATATTTGCAGCCAAAGTTTCCATTGATCCCAATCGATAATTTCATGATGGCATTAAGAGAACGCTTTGGCCTCAATCTGATGGTAGCTAAAACCCTTGGAGAAGTGTTCGCCCTGTCCGCTGCATTCATTTTTAAAGGACCAATCGGTATCGGAACCTTGATTGTCACCTTTGCCATCGGCCCGCTTATCCAATTGTTCTACCCTTACTGTGAAAAACTTTATAATAAGCTGCTTACGTCGGCACGATGATTTATGGCTCTGCACAATGCAGGGCCTTTTATTATGTAAATGAATTAACAAAGTTTCCGAAAACCACCTTAAACTTTGGATAAAGTTAATGAACTCCGAAAACACTATAAACAAACTTATAAGTTTCCCGTAGTGAAAGGAGAAAACAACACCGATGAAAAAAGCAGCAGCTATTCTAGTTATGACTACTGTTTTCATGATGTCCATTTTAGCGCCAGGCTTTGCTGAGGAAGGGAAAGGGAAAAAGGCTCCACCACCACCTAAGCAGGAGGAAAGCGCAAAGTATACAATCCCCAACTCAGTCATGAATATCACAAAAGACAACACATACCCAAACCCGACAGAGGATTTGCCTTTCCTACAGCCTAGTGAGCTGACGAAGAACCTGTTGAAGACATCGAAAGTAAAGATTGAGAACCCGGATTTGATCAGAATGCTGAATGAAACTTCCATTAACAGCACCCCTTTTGCCATCGGCTATCGTGCGATTGTATACCTTGGGGAATGGCCATTGAATTATGTATCGACTGAAACTTCCCCGAACTGGGAGTTCCAGAAAATAAATACCAACTACTATGATAATCGCGGCGGGAATTCTATTTATCAAATCCATTATGTACAAGAGCAGCAAAAGTCTGTGAAGGGTGGCTTGACAGCGAAAATCAAGAACGCTGAAGATGTGCAAAAAATGATGCTTTTAAAAGCAGCAAAGAAAACGGGGCTGCCGCTGGCGTTTGAAACCATTGTTGGCGGGGGTACGAAAAAGGATCATATTTATAATATCCAGCCAAAACGCCTCGGTTACCTTTACGCCTACGCTCCGGCGATAAACGAAAAGGGCAAGGTAACCTATGGTGAGGTCTACTTGATGCTAAAAGGAAGCAAGAAGTTTATCGTCGTCAAAAATGTCGTTTCACAGGGGATCGGAGCATGGATCCCGGTTCAGGATCATGTCAGCTTCGGTTTTGTTTCAAGTGAGAGACCGAGATAAAAGATAACGCAGGAAAGCCTTATTCCGATAAAAGGAGTGAGTTTTTTTTTGTGTACATGGTAATTTTATCCTCTTGACAAAAGGTATATATATCCTGTTTAACGCTTGTCAGACCCGGGAATTAGATAGACATAACAATTTGAAACACCAAAAACTAAAGGAGGAAATCTATTATGTCTGACAACATTCTTTCTAACCAAACAGGTAACAACTCCAATTATAATATGAACAACAATATGTACAGTTCTTCAAGGGAAAATGCAACGTATGATACGACAACTGGCACAACAACGTACGCGAGCACAAATTCTGGTGATTCCTATTCTAACAATACATCAATGGGCGGCTACTCAAACAGCTATGCTCTAGACAACTCTAGCAGCACAGGCTCATCCAGCACAGGTTCATCGAATGGCAAACTAATGAAGGGTGTATTAATTGGCGCAGCCATTGGCGGTGCATTGACACTGCTTGACTCAAACACTCGTACAAAGGTAAAGAATAAAGCAGTCGATGCCAAAGACACGTCAATGAATGTGTTCAGCGAAGTCAAAAACAATCCTACTGATGTGAAGGATCAAATGATGAGCAGTTTTAAAGAAGCATCCAGTATCCTAAAAGAAGCCATCAGTGATGCGCAAAACCTTTACCAGCGCCTGAATGATGATGTGTTCAGCAAAATGAATGAGGCGAAATCCAATTCATCGGAAGCTATGCAAACAGTGATGGATGCTAAGGAAGACCTCAAGGACGTTGGATCAAAAGTGAAGGAAGCAGGCTCAACTGCGATGGATAACCCAGTGGTGAACTCGGCGTCCGAATCAAATTCTTCAAACTCTGGATCCAATGGTGCAGCTGACGCTTATGCTACAGGCATGGAAAGTAAACCATCTGATACAACAGGTTTAGGTAACACTTCTAATGCCTTCACTGTATCCCCGGAAAACCAGAAAAATGATAACAATCGCTAAACTTTTACCAGGAAACCAGTCCTAATCCAGGACTGGTCAGACTGTAGACAAACTCGATGGAAATCGAGCTTGTCTACAGTCTTTTTTTTGGTTGGTGCTGAAATGGGGGCTGTTGATTTCCGTTCCAGGCGCTTCGCTTTCCGCGGGGCTGGCGGTGAGCCTCCTCACCGCCGTTGGCGTCTGCGGGGTCTCACCTGTCCAGCTGAGCCCGCAGGAGTCTACGCGCCTTCCACTCCAATCAACAGGACTTACAAACTTAACGTGGAACTAAACATAAGTCTATTTTAAAATAGATACATATAACGCTTGAGGTGATGAAGATGCTTTCAAAGAACAATCCAATCCAACGAGATCAATTAGAAATGGTTGCTTTAGACCAACTGGTTCCTATGGAACATTTAGTCCGTAAAATGGAAGCAGCCATAGATTTTTCTTTCATTTATGACTTGGTGAAAGATGTGTATTCGGAAGTAGGCCGCCCAAGCATTGACCCTGTGATTTTAATTAAACTCACTTTTATTCAATATACCTTTGGCATTCGTTCCATGCGCCAGACCATTGCCGAAGTAGAAACGAATATGGCTTACCGCTGGTTTTTGGGTTATGGATTCCATGATAAAGTGCCCCACTTCTCCACCTTCGGGAAGAATTACGAACGCCGTTTTAAAGACACTGATTTGTTTGAACAGATTTTCTATCGAATTCTTAAGACCGCAGCTGATAAGAAACTTATTAGTGCAGAACACGTCTTCATTGATTCAACCCACGTTAAAGCAAGTGCGAATAAGCATAAATTCGAGAAGAAAGTAGTGCGGAAGGAAACACGGGCGTATCAAGAGAAACTCCAGGAAGAAATCAATCAAGATCGGGAAGAACATGGGAAGAAGCCTTTTCCTCCTGATAAATTCGACAAGGAAGAATCGAAGGAAATAAAGGAAAGCACGACCGATCCGGAGAGTGGATACTACGTCAAGGATGAACGGACAAAGCAGTTTGCCTACTCCTTTCATGCGGCATCAGACCGAAATGGATTTGTCCTAGGAACAATTGTGACACCTGGTAACACCCATGACAGCCTGATCCTTGAACCACTGGTAGAACAAGTAATAGAGAAAGTTGGAAAGCCCAAAGCCGTTGCGGCCGACGCAGCCTATAAAACTCCAGCCATTACGAAGTTTCTGTTTGAAAATGAAATAACTCCGGCTTTGCCTTATACCCGACCACGAACGAAGGACGGATTCTTCCGTAAATATGACTATGTATATGACGAATTTTATGACTGTTACTTGTGTCCTGCCGGTGAGATCCTAAGGTATTCCACCACTACAAAAGAGGGATATCGTGAGTACAAATCTCCCAAACATATCTGCGCCACCTGCCCATTTTTAGCGCAATGTACAGAAAGCAAAGACCACCAAAAGGTGGTAACGCGCCACATCTGGCATGAGTATTTGGAAGAGGCAGACCATTTAAGGCACCAATCAGAAGTAAAACAAATCTATGCGAAGCGCAAAGAAACCATTGAGCGCGTATTCGCAGATGCAAAAGAAAAGCATGGCATGCGTTGGACAACCCTAAGGGGACTTAAAAAATTGTCGATGCAGGCGATGCTTACTTTCGCTGCATTGAACTTGAAGAAGATGGCCAACTGGACATGGAGAAGTCCAGTAATGGCCTAAAAGTATAGAAAAGAGAGTCTATTTCCTTTGAAAAATTCGATGAAATCCAAAAAGGGGTTCGGAATGAGAGCATTCCGAACCCCTTTTGTCTACAAACTGACCAGTCCTAATCCAGGACTGGTTTTTTATTGTACACCAGGAAATTATAAAAGTATTTTTGTGTGGATACTCCATATGGGTATCTTAATCCAGCTCCAGCGCCTAGCCCCTCGAGACGCTTGTCTAGCTGCGGCTCCTAACTCCTCGAGACGTTTCGGCCCTGCCAATGAAGTCAAAGAGCGACTTCAGTGTCAGGTCCTCCAAGGCTTGTCGGAGTTGGACAGTCGCCTTCGCTTTTCGAGTTCGGTCCTGCCAATGAAGTCAAAGAACGACTTCACTGTCAAGCCCTCCACCGCTTGTCGGGGCTGAACGAGGCGCTTGCGCTTTTTGTTCTTGTCTTTACTCCCATATATTTGGTTGTTTCCCGATTTCAACTCGGGGGTAATTAATAGTACAAGCAGATAGATAGGGAGGACAAAGTCAATGGATAAAGAAATGAAACCACGCTCGAACAGGTGTGATTATGATAGAGAAACAGCTACAGGTAAAATCGCAATGGCAGCTTCAGCTCATCCGATCGCCACGAATGCCGGTGAGAAGATTCTCCGTGATGGCGGTAATGCGATTGATGCAGCGATCGCCATCCAATTTGGGCTGAATGTCGGGGAACCGATGATGACCGGAATTGGCGGAAGCGGATTTTTCATGGTCTACCACGCTGAAAGCAAGACAACGAAAATCTTTGATGGCCATACGAGAGCTCCTAAAGCAGCGCATCCAGAACTCTTTTTAGATGATGAAGGTGAAGTGATTCCGTTTAAAGAAAGGTCGACACATGCCACGGGAGTTGGTGTCCCGGGAATTCTGAAAGCCATGGAAGCAGCCAGGAAGGAATATGGAACAAAGCCGCTGGCTGAATTGATTGAACCTGCTGCCCAGGCGGCGGAAAAGGGCGTGGAAGTAAACTGGGTGATGGAAGAAATCCTTAACACGTTTGATTATCGACTTGGCGATCATGCGAGGGAATTGTTCCAGCCGGGAGGAAAGTCCCTTAAAGAAGGCGATGTCTATCAGAAGGAGCACTTGGCAAAAACATTCCGTATACTTCAGCGTGATGGCATCGAAGCCTTTTATGAAGGAGAGATAGGTGAAGCGATCATCTCAACATTGAAAGAACTTGGCGGCATCATGGAAATGTCTGACCTCAGAGAGTATGACATCACGATTGATGAACCTGTGTGGGGAACATACCGTGATTACAAAATAGCTTCATCCAATATGCCAAGCGCAGGCGGAACAACGATGCTGCAAATCTTAAAACTGCTGGAAGGCTTTGATCTCAGCAAATACAACGCGAAATCCTGGGAAAAGTATTATCTATTTACGGAAGCAATGAGGATTGCGTTTTCAGATAAAATCGCCTTTTCGGGAGACCCTGACTTTGGGGATATTCCGTTAAATGGGTTGCTCAGTGAAGAGTATCTTGCTGAACGACGAAAATTGATTGATTTTGAACGAAGGAATGACTCAGTTGATTTTGGGAACCCATGGGCTTATACAGGTGGTGAAGAAATCAATGTCGTACGCCAGCCGTTCGAGCCTGAGAAAGAAAGAAGCGAAACGACCCATTTCACCGTCATTGACAAATGGGGAAATATTGTTGCTTGCACATCTACGGTTGAACATCCATTTGGTTCGGGAATCATGGTAAAGGACCATGGATTTGTATTAAACAATGAAATGACTGATTTTGATGCAGTCCCTGGAGGGTTGAATCAGATCCAGCCAGGCAAACGTCCGGTAAGCTGCAAGACGCCGACGATTGTATTCAAGAATGATGAACCGGTGCTGACTCTAGGCTCGCCAGGCGGTCCGACAATCATTGGCTCGGTATTTCAGACATTAGTCAATGTTCTTGATTTTGGTATGGATCTAAAAGAGGCTATTGAAGAGCCGAGGATTTTCAACAGTACCGGCCCGCTCATTGGCTGGGAGTCTGGTATAAGCATGGAGGCGAAAGGCGAATTGGAATCAAGGGGCTTCGAGTTCGCCGATGGACCATTCCCGCTCGGCAATGTCCAGGCAATCCAAATTGACGGTGAGAAAGGCCTTATTTATGGGGCGGCTGATTCAAGTCGCGAAGGAAAAGCAACTGGGCTTGATGAATAATTAGTGGGAAAAAGCAGGCTGTTTAAAGCAGCCTGCTTCTTATTTGTCGACGCTAGTCAGTGTATTGGTCTCTGAATCTGATTTTTTAATGACGGAAATGCTGCCGTCTGTTTCGAGGACTACGGCTTCCACCTGATCCATCGAATTGATGCCGCTTGAGCGTGCGGCCTGGAGAATTTCAACCTCCAGCACCCGCTCTTTAATGATATTCTCTTTTAAATATTTCCCCTGGTAAAAAATTAATTTAGGATCTGACTTGATTAGCCTCTTAAAGCCGTCTGAACGTACTGAACTCCAGGCAACTATGTATTGAAGCATGATTAAAATGAAGAATGCGGTAAACCCTTCTACTAGGGCTACTTTTTTATTCAATAAGATTGTTGCCAGCGTTGAACCTAGTGCAACCGTTACGATGAGGTCGAAAGCATTCATTTTTGAAAGTGTTCTTTTTCCAGATAAACGTAACAATAAAACGAGTGCAGCATATGCCAGTACACCAACAATCAATGTTCGCCAAATATTATCCCAAGAATTAAAAAACATCGAATCACCTCATATATGTTTTTTCCTAAAAAAGCCTGTGCAAACATACGGATAAGGGGGAATACTATCCAATAGAACAGAAAAGTCTATCTACAGCTTATTGCACATTCACCCATTTTTCGGTAGGATGTTAGGGTAGTGAAAGGAGCGAGAATCTTGGGAAATCCGATTAATGATAAAAATACGCAGGTCGTATTCCTGAAGCAACGCCTGGATATGTTTGCTGAGTTGCTTGAAGCAATTGATCCGGAGGAAACAGACCTTGAGGATATCGATCGCATGATCCAGATTGTTGAGGAAATGGATGCGAAATGCCGCGAGTTCAAGCATCGCGATATGTAAGAGACCTTTTGATGGGTCTCTTATTTAATTTCACAAACTTTTCCGTCGTCTAGCTTCCAGTGCCTAGCCAGTTTCCATCTAGGGTTTTGGAGAGAAGAAGTATCAAACAGCACGATCGTTTCGGTCCGCCGAATGAAATCGAATAACGACTTCAATGGTCGGCCCTCCAGCGCTTGTCGGGGCTGAACAAGGCGCTTCTGCTTTTCTATTTGTAAACGATTCCACTTTCTATCTTTAAATCGGAAGATGATAGGAGTATAATGATATCGGAGAAATTGTTATAAAATTTTCACATATAAAGAGACAGCAAACAAGGGGAGAGGGGTAGACAGATGAATATCGAAAAGTTCCAGGAAAGCATGTACCAGCTGGTTGTTGAGACATCCACAAACCTTCCTAAGGATGTCCGCCGGGCAATCAAAGCGGCGGCGGAGCGTGAAAATGCGGGGACGCGTTCAGCGATGAGCCTTGATACCATCACCAACAACATCAAAATGGCGGATGATAATGTTTCGCCAATTTGCCAGGATACTGGTCTTCCAACTTTTAAGATCAAGACTCCTGTAGGTGCAAACCAGCTTGTGATGAAAAAAGCGATTTATAATGCAATTGCCCAGGCGACAAAGGATGGCAAGCTGCGCCCGAACTCTGTTGATTCATTGACAGGCGACAACAGCGGTGACAATCTTGGCGGCGGCACTCCTGTCATCAAGTTTGAGCAATGGGAAAAAGACTATATTGACGCTCGTCTAATTTTAAAAGGCGGCGGCTGTGAAAATAAAAATATTCAATACAGCCTTCCTGCAGAATTGGAAGGACTCGGACGTGCCGGGCGCGATCTGGATGGAATCCGCAAATGCATTATGCATTCGGTTTACCAAGCACAAGGACAAGGCTGCAGCGCCGGCTTCATCGGCGTGGGAATCGGCGGCGACCGTTCTTCAGGCTATGATCTTGCAAAAGAGCAGTTATTCCGTACGGTAGACGATGTGAATCCGCATCCAGAACTCCGTGACCTTGAAGAGTATGTAATGGAAAATGCCAACAAACTTGGAATCGGCACAATGGGCTTTGGCGGTGAAACGACGCTTCTAGGCTGCAAAATCGGTGTCATGAACCGTATTCCAGCAAGCTTCTATGTATCTGTTGCGTATAACTGCTGGGCATATCGCCGCCTTGGTGTTGCCGTGAATCCTGAAACGGGAGAGATCCAGGAATGGATGTATCAGGATGGGGAGAAAATCGACTTCGCACAGCCTGCAGCCCAGGAAATCGCGGCGGCTGTTGAAGCACCGGTGGAAGAGAATGTTGTCACATTGACGGCTCCAATTACAGAAGAGCAGATCCGCCAGCTAAAGGTCGGAGATGTCGTGAAAATCGACGGCATGATGTACACCGGACGCGACGCAATCCATAAGTATCTGTCAGACCACGATTCACCAGTGGACCTGAATGGCCAGGTCATCTACCATTGCGGCCCGGTCATGCTGAAGGATGAAGAAGGAAACTGGCACGTAAAGGCTGCAGGCCCGACAACAAGTATTCGCGAGGAGCCTTACCAGGGTGATATCATGAAAAAGTTCGGTATCCGTGCTGTCATCGGTAAAGGTGGAATGGGCGCGAAGACACTGGCTGCACTGAAGGAGCATGGCGGTGTTTACTTGAATGCCATCGGCGGAGCTGCCCAGTATTATGCGGACTGCATCAAGTCAGTAGAGGGTGTAGACCTGATGAACTTTGGTATTCCTGAAGCCATGTGGCACCTGAACGTCGAAGGCTTTACAGCCGTTGTCACAATGGACTCACACGGCAACAGCCTGCACGAAGATGTTGAAAAATCATCCCTTGAAAAATTGGCCCAGTTTGCGGATCGAGTATATAAATAAAACGAATGAGAGGAGACTCGCTTTTTTAAGAGAGTCTCCTTTTATATTGTCCAGCTGGTGTTAGATGTTTGCCTATTTGCCGCCTCAGCCTTTCTATTTCTTCTCTTTAGCCAACTGGTTGCGATCTACATTGCCTGGCTGCCTTTCCATCCACTCATTTTCGATTTGGATATTTCCGCCATCTTCAGCAAAATTTGCTGTCTCCAACAAGAATCTTGCATATGTTGCGCCGAGATCATGCCTTGGACTTACTGCGATTGAATCGCCGAAGTTTCGCACCTTTGCTGACGACAAGTTTGAAATATGGAAGAGCATTAGCTTATCTGAGTACGGAGCTTCAGTCGATTCGGTAATCATGAACTGGCTTGGGATTGAAACAGGCAGGTCTTCTTTGTACATGATCTGGGAAAGTGTGTTGTGTTGTTTGATATTGATTTTTTTTCCGCGTAAAAAATAATTCCTTACTTCTGCATCTTTAGCAACCTGGCTGAACCCCATGACAAGGATCGTTTTGATCGCATTCACCTGTATGTTAAGGTAAAGATGGGTAATTTCCATAGCAGAAAGAGGCCTTTTATCGCCATAATATCCATTAAAAAAACTTTGCTTTTCAACAAAAGTAACCTCTTTCATTTTGGGGATGGATGGAGCCCTTACATGCAATCCCTTGTTCAGCATCATTTCTGTTACCTTATTTGAAAGATTGAGAGAAGAGATATTGATATCTGTGATGGATTGGCGCAGGTCCATCTTCGAGAAACCTGGCAAAGCTACACTATAATAAAGTGCACCGTATTTAACCATCATTTCAAGATAGTTCAGATAAAAGCTGTCAGAAAAAAGCCTGGGCGCACTCTCATTTACATCTCCTTCCAAGGAAAACCCCATAGGCACAGCCATTCCTTCCTGCTGAAACATTTCCTTCAAATGAGAGAGAATGTCCTTGCTCAATTGATCAGCAGTCACCAGGCAATCCTTAATCTCCTCGTCTTCGCAATTCAGTAAAAAATGTTTGAACATGCAGGAAGACATTGAATTTGCCATGTAGATATTCCACAAATTGCCGATCTCTCCGGACGTCCAATCGATTTTTTGTTCCTCCGACATAATGTTCTCCTTAGTGTTTGGTATTTTTACTATTAGCTTCTCAAAATGAAATATACTTATAAGAATTTTTTTTTCCTCCTGACAAACAATAAGGAAAAACATCAATGGAGGAACATCATGAAAAAAATTGTTAAAATTTTGCTTGCTTCAGCAATGCTGCTGTTGATTACCTTGCCTGCTACGACTGGTGCGGAGGAGAACTCCAATTCACCATTGCACTGGGGCTTCAAAAAGGGCCGCAATGGAAGGCAGGCAGATGCCGGGAGGATGTTTGAGGTCATCCTTGAAGACCATGAAGCTGTCTACAAAGGAGATAAGAATTCAAAGGATATTTATTTAACCTTCGATAATGGATATGAAAACGGCTATACCGAGAAAATTCTCGATATTTTAAAGGAAGAAAAGGTGCCGGCTGCATTTTTTGTGACAGGACATTATCTCGACAGTGCACCAGAGCTGGTTGCGCGCATGGCCAATGAGGGTCATATCGTGGGCAACCATTCTTGGCACCATCCTGACATGACGAAAATCAGCGATGAGAAAATCAAAAAGGAACTGGAAATGGTCAGAGCAGAGACGGAAAGAATCACCGGCAAAAAGCATATGACCTATCTTCGCCCGCCGCGCGGAATTTTCAGCGAAAGGACGATGGCGGTCGCGAAGGAAGCCGGCTATACCCATGTATTCTGGTCACTCGCCTTTGTTGACTGGAATACGGACCAGCAGAAAGGTGCGCAATATTCCTATGATAAAATCATGACGCAGATCCACCCAGGAGCAGTACTGCTTCTGCATACTGTATCAAAGGACAACGCCGATGCACTTGGAAAAGTAATCAGGGATCTGAAAGAGCAAGGCTACAATTTTAAAAGTCTGGACGATTTGATGCTGAGCAAAGGCGGTATGAAGGATCCGATGTTATACTAGTATGAAGTTAGTCCCGGCATCTTGTTGGTGCCGGGACTATTGGAATTGGAAAAAAACGTGATAATTACCAATTCGCTATAAAAATGAAAAAGTCGCTAGATAAAAGAAAAAGTCGCTATATAAAGTAAAAACTCGCTATATTATTTCTTTTTTTCGTTAAGAACATCAATATCCTCAATAGTCTTAACTGAATTTCATATAAACAAATTCAGTATCCCTTGAATAAAATCTCCTATCTTCGTAAAAACCTCGTGGAAATGCTATAATACGGGGAAAATACGTAAGGGCGGTTTGTATATGTGGGAAGAAAAGGTGTCGATTTCAGGGCCATATAATTTTGATCTTGCATTAAGCAGGCTGGCGCTTGATCCATTGCATTTTGTTGATATAGAAAAGCGGAGTGTAAAGGTGCCGCTTGTTTTTAACCATAAAAAAATCGTTGCAGAAGTCACCGGAACTGGGTCTCTGGAAAAGCCGGAATTCATTATCCGTGCTGACCATGACAAAGAAATGACACTGCATCGTCTCCACGAAATTTTTCAATGGAATGTGGAACTGCTCCATATTCATGAACATTTCCAGACGACTGAGTTGAAGGGCTTATTCAATGAACATTACGGAACTCCGCTTGTCCTGGAGTTTGACCCGTTCTCGAGTTTGATCAAGAGCATTATCCATCAACAGGTCAATCTTAAATTCGCTTTTACACTAACAGAACGGTTCGTGCATTCTTTCGGTGAGGAGTTGGATGGAGTCTGGTTTTACCCAAGTCCTGAAAAAGTGGCGCAGCTCACGGTCGAAGAACTGCGTGAATTGCAGTTCAGCGGACGGAAGGCAGAGTATGTAATCGGAATCGCCGAATTGGCAGCATCGGGTCAGCTTGATTTTGAAAAAATGAAATCGAAACCTGATGCGGAAGTTGCCCAGGAATTGATTAAAGTCCGCGGAGTTGGTCCATGGACGGTTGAGAACTTCCTGATGTTCGCACTCGGAAGACCAAACCTATTCCCGATGGGCGACATCGGTATCCAGAACGCACTGAAGAAGTATTTCAATCTGGAGGAAAAACCGACTCTAGCGCAGATGGAAAAGTATAAAGAACCATGGAATCCTTATTTAAGCTATGCTTCGCTCTATTTATGGAGAAGCATTGAATAATTGGAGTGAAGTTTTATGAAAAAAGAGCAGCAAATTCATACGAAAAAAGAGCATCGCAGAAAAAAAGATAACCTCGCCAAAGCTGATCAGGGGATGAAACAAGCTCCGCAAAGCAAAGGTCAGCAAGAAAAAGCTATACAAAAAAGGGGCCAGCAAGAAAAAGGCCAACAAACCAAAGTTACTTATAAGAAAAAAGGACAGCAATACCAAAAAGAACAGCAAACCGCTAAGCTGGAGCTGAAGCAGACCTTCCCGCTGACGATCAAGCGTCTTGGCATCAATGGGGAGGGGGTCGGCTATTTCAAACGCCAGGTGGTGTTCGTGCCGGGTGCCCTGCCGGGTGAGGAAATTGTCGCAGAGGCAACGAAGGTTCATCCGAAGTTTGCTGAGGCGAGAATCAAGAAAATCCGTAAACATTCAGAGCATCGGATCAAGCCGCTATGTCCGGTCTACGATCAGTGTGGCGGCTGCCAGTTGCAGCATTTGCGCTATGATCAGCAGCTCAATGAAAAGCGCGATATTGTCATCCAGGCATTGGAGCGCCATACAAAGCTGAAGATCGAATACCTGGATATCCGAAAGACGATTGGCATGGAGAATCCATGGGGTTACCGAAACAAGAGCCAGTTCCAGGTTGGTGAAAAGGACGGAAAGATACTTGCGGGCCTCTATGGTTTGAACTCTCACAACCTGATCAATATCGAGCAGTGTGCGGTACAGCATCCTGCAACGACGAAAGCTACAGAGGTTGTGAAAGGTATTCTGCAGGACTTGAAGATCCCGATTTACAATGAGAAGAAGCACAGTGGGCTTGTCCGCACAATCGTTGCGAGAACGGGAGTGCAGACTGGGGAGCTCCAAATTGTCCTGATCACAACAAAGAAGGAGCTGCCGAAGAAGGACATTATCATCCAGGAGATCAAGAAGCGTCTGCCTGAGGTTCATTCGATTGTCCAAAACGTCAACGGTGAAAAAACTTCGGTCATTTTTGGCAGCGAAACCACAACATTAGAGGGCAGTGATTTTATCCAGGAGACACTGGGCGACCTGCAATTTGAATTATCGGCACGTACATTCTTCCAGCTAAATCCAGAGCAGACGGTTAAACTTTATAACGAAGCGAAGGCAGCTGCAATGCTGACTGGCAAGGAAAAGCTAGTGGATGCGTATTGCGGGGTTGGAACGATTGGTTTGTGGATGGCGGATCAGGCTGGCGAAGTCCGCGGAATGGACGTTATTGCAGAATCCATCGAAGATGCCAAAAAGAATGCCGAGAAGCATGGCGTCAAGCATGCAAAATTTTATATGGGCAAAGCGGAAGAACTGCTTCCAAAATGGCTGAATGAAGGCTGGCGTCCGGATGTGGTCGTCGTCGATCCGCCTCGTACAGGCTGCGACGAGGAATTCCTGAAGACTGTCCTGAAAATCCAGCCAAAAACCTTTGTGTATGTATCCTGCAATCCTTCAACACTTGCAAAGGATATCACGACTCTGAGTTCAAAGTATAAAGTTGAATACATCCAGCCAGTCGATATGTTCCCGCACACTTCTCAGATTGAGAGTGTCACAAGACTGGTACTGAAATAATCAAAGCGCCGGCCCGGATCAGGGCTGGCGCTTTTATCGCATATTGGATAATCCTCTATTTATAAAATTATTAATGATCTCAGCCATCTCCCGAGGTGTTTTATCCATCCCGTTTTCTACCCAATTTTTAATTACATAAATACTGCCGCTGACAACAAAGATATTGATATATTCAAATGTTTCGCGGTCAAAATGGCTGTCGGTAATCCAGTTTTTGAAGATGAATTCATGGGTGATCATCATGCCTTTTTTCTGGAAGTGGATATCGCTGTTTTCACTTAAAAGTGTCTGGCATACATCGCTTTTCTGGGCAATATACTCAAGAATCTTCTCTGTCATTTTCAAAGCTTCTTCTTCTTTGGAAAAATTATATTGGTTCAAAGTCGCTACCATGTCTTCTATGAATTCTTCTTCAATCGCATTCAACAGGTCATATTGACTGGAATAATGAGAATAGAATGTGGAGCGGTTAATATCTGCGAGCTCACAGATTTCCTTTATGGTGATATTGGAAATTGGCTTGTTTTTCAATAAGTCCATCAGACTTTCTTTTAAGACCATCCGGGTGTATTTTTTTCGTCTGTCCATTTTTCAAACCCTTCCTTTATCTGTAAAACATTGAGTTAAACAACAAAAAAAGATTCTGTGTTGTTTATTGCACGTTATGTGCCCAACTGTTTGTTGAATAGACAACACGGTGTTTATATAATGATAAAGTGAAAGAGCAAAAGACTCAAGTGAGGTTGAAGAATGATAAGCATTGCTGAAAAAGTCATAAAACATAAGAAAGCTGTTGTAATAGCATTCGTTCTATTTACGTTAATATCGGCGGTGGCGCAATTTTTTGTGTCGGTCAATTATAATATGGTGGATTATTTGCCTGAAGATGCCCAGTCAACAAGGGCAATGGAAATCATGGAAAAGGAGTTCACTGCTGAGGTACCTGATACGAGAGTGATGGTAAGGGATATCTCCTTGCAGGAAGCGCTGCGGATTAAAGAGGAATTGTCGGACATTGATGGTGTCGGCGACGTCATTTGGCTTGATGATGTGGTGGATTTGAAGACACCTCTCGAAATGGCAGATCAAGAGACAGTCGAAAACTACTACAAAGATGGAAATGCGCTGTTCTCCATCAGTGTCCGCTCTGGTGATGAGGTTCCAATCACTGATGCAATTTATGACTTGATTGGTGAAGACGGAGCGATTGCGGGAGAAGCCATCAATACCGCTTCTTCGCAAAAAATGGCAGGGACAGAATCGATGTACGCCGCGATCCTGCTTGTACCGATCATCATTTTTATTTTGGTGATCTCGACTACATCGTGGGTCGAGCCTTTATTCTTCCTGACGGCTATCGGGGTCTCGGTCCTGATCAACCTGGGGACGAATATTTTTATCGGTGAGGTTTCCTTCGTTACCCAGTCGGTCGCTCCGATTTTGCAACTGGCGGTTTCACTCGACTATGCGGTATTTCTGCTTCATAGTTTTTCTGATTATCGGAAGCAGACTAATAATCCTGAAGAAGCCATGGTTCTTGCGATGAAGAAGTCGTTCCCGGCGATTACTGCCAGTGCAGCGACAACATTCTTTGGATTCATCGCTCTGACATTCATGAAATTTGAAATAGGCTCCGATCTTGGTATCAATTTGGTAAAAGGAATCGTTCTGAGCTTTATCAGTGTCATGGTGTTTTTACCGGCGCTTACTTTACTTTTGTATAAATGGATGGACAAGACGCAGCACAGAAACTTTGTTCCAAGCTTTGCCGGAATCGGCAATTTTGTGATCAAACTAAAATTGCCAAGCCTGCTGCTTGTTCTCGCTATTCTTGTTCCAAGCTTTTTGGCACAGAGCAATACAGCATTTACGTACGGACTCGGTGAACAGCCGGAAACAACCCGTGCCGGCAGTGATTTTATCGAAATAAAAGAAGCATTTGGAGAAACGACTCCCATCGTCCTTTTGGTACCAAAAGGAGATACAGCAAAGGAAACAGAGCTTGTCCAGGAGCTCGAAAATCTGGATTATGTAACGAGCGTTATTGCCTATGTGAATATGGTAGGTTCCGTCATTCCGCCTGAGTACCTGGATGAGTCGATCACGAACGAATTCTATTCGAAAAATTACAGCCGGATCATCATCAATACCAATCAGGGAACGGAAGGTGATCTTCCTTTTTCGATTGTCGAAAAGGTAGAATCGGCGGCTGCAAATTATTATGGTGACAAGGCAATGAGCCTGGGAGAAAGCGTAACACTGTATGATATCAAGAATGTCGTCAATAAGGATAATCTTGTCGTGAACGTGCTGACAGTCGTGACGATTGCGATTGTCCTGCTGGCAACTTTTAAATCGATCTCGATACCGCTAGTATTATTGATCACGATTCAGTCAGCTGTCTGGATCAATCTGTCGATTCCGTACTTTACAAGTTCTTCGCTGGTCTTTGTCGGATATTTAATTATCAGCACTGTACAGCTGGCGGCCACAGTGGACTATGCGATTTTGCTGACGGAGGCTTACCAGCATAACCGCCAGGAAATGTCCGCCAAAAGAGCAATCGTGAAGACATTGGATGAAAAGACATTCTCTATTTCCATATCTGCAGCGATTTTATCGAGTGTCGGATTTATTTTATGGTTGACGTCTTCCAATCCAATTGTCGGATCCATTGGCCTGTTATTGGGCAGGGGCGCATTGCTTGCCTTTGTGATGGTTGTGTTCTTGTTGCCGGCAATGCTGCTTGTATTCGATAAATTCATTAATAAGACGACCTATAAAGCAAATTTTTACGAGGAGAAATGATGATGAGAAAAAACAAAATAATTCCCGTTGCTCTTGCATCGATAATCATCTTGCCTTCATTTCTTAGTCATGGGGCAGCGGCTGAAACGGCAGGGAAAATCACTTCCAAGGATGAAGTCGTATACGCGACATTGAAATCCAATGGAGATCTTGATGATATTTTTGTCGTCAATACATTGGAGGTGGCGAAGGCTGGGAAAATTCTTGACTATGGGTTGTACAGCAGCGTGAAAAATCTGACCGACCTTTCTGAACTTGACCAAAAAGGGCAGGCTGTCACGATCAATGCACCTGAAGGTAAGTTTTATTATCAGGGTAATATGGAAGACAACACGGAGCTTCCATGGGATATTGAGATTTCCTATTTGCTTGATGGACGTGAGGTTGAAGCGTCTGAGCTTGCCGGAAAAGAAGGGAATGTGGAAATAAAGATCCAGACTGCTGCCAATGAAAAAGCAGATAGCGTGTATTTTGAGAACTACTTATTGCAAATTTCCCTGCAGCTCTCGAATAGCTATCAGAATATCGAAGCTGAGGGCGGCATGGTTGCGAATGCCGGAAAGAACAAACAAATTACATTCACTGTCATGCCTGGCCAGGAGGAAGAATTCACTGTTGAGGCAGAAGTAGAGAATTTTGAGTTCACCGGTGTTGATATTGCAGCTGTTCCGTCGACCCTGCCGATTGATACTTCAGAAATGGAGAGCATGACCGACGATATGTCGGCATTATCAGACGCAATCAAGGGATTGAATGATGGAGTAGCCGATCTGAAGAGCGGTGTTTCGCAATTGAACAATGGAGCAGCAAGCCTGCGTGATGGTTCGGCAAAATATAAAAACGGCGTGACGGAGCTGAATGGTTCGTCCTCACAAATAGTTGGCGCATCCAGTTCCATTGGCGATGCATTGAAACAAATCAGCACCTCACTTTCCGGTGATTCTGCCCAAATGGACGTGGCGAGCTTGAGTGAATTGCCAGCGGTCCTGACCCAATTAGCCAGTGGCATGAATCAAGCAGCCGATGGATTGACAACTTTGCGTGAAAATTACGCAAAGGCCTACGGTGCCCTTGATGGAGCAATTAAAGGGATTCCCGCTCATGAAGTTTCAGAGAAAGAGATAGAAGCATTATACAGCAGCGGCGCGGATGCGAGTGTGGTCAATAAACTGGTGGAATCCTATGCAGCTGCCCAAAAAGTCAAAGGTACTTATTCACAGGTACAGGAAGCTTTTGCTGCCGTGGATCCATCACTTAAGCAGGTCAGCGGTTCGGTAACTGAAATGAGCTCGGGGCTTACAGCGATAGCTGATGAACTGTCTGCCTCCCTTAAGGATATGGATATGAGCGGATTGGAACAGCTCCAGAAAGGGCTCACTGAATTGTCCTCGAAATACGGAGAATTCCATTCCGGTCTTGTTGGTTATACAGGAGGAGTGAGCAAGCTGGCGGCTTCCTATAACCAGCTGCATTCGGGAATTGCTAGTCTGGCAGATGGCACAGGCGAATTGAATGATGGAGTAGAACAACTCCACAACGGAACAAGCGAGCTGCATCAGGAAACAAAAAATCTTCCTGAACAAATGAAACAGGAAATCAATGAGATGATTAAGGAGTATGACAAATCGGACTTCGAGCCAGTTTCCTTTGTGTCAACGAAGAACGAGAAAGTCACTTCTGTACAATTCGTGATCAAAACAGAGGCAATTGAAAAAGAAGAGCCAGAAGAGAAAAAAGCAAAACCTGAGAAAAAGAAAGGGTTTTGGGATCTTTTGATGGAGTTATTTTAATAGATGGAGGACAGTTCTTGAGGCTTTAGCGTTTGCTCTCGAGCTGTCCTTTTTCATTGCTGCACTTTGGATAAACATGGTTTTATGGAGCACGAAAGGGTAAAATTCAATTGAGAAGGCAAAATAACTATGTTAGCGTAAAAAGAAAAGGCTGCAGAGACTGAGGAGGAATTACAATGATCAGCGATAAGTTGGTTAATGGTTTGGTTGAACAAATGAATTATGAATTTTATTCTGCTCATGCGTACATGGCAATGGCTGCGTATTGCTCAGCTGAAAATCTAGATGGATTTGCGAATTTCTTTATGGTACAAGCTGAAGAAGAACGATTCCATGCAATGAAGTTTTACAATTTTATCAATGATATGGGTGAGCGAGTGACTTTCGATGGCTTCAATGCCCCATCAAACGAGTTCGAGTCTGTCCTTGATGTTTTTGAAAAAGGGCTTGGGCACGAAAAGGAAGTTACACGCCGCATTTACAAACTTGCGGATATTGCGCTGGATGAGCGTGAACATGCGACGATGACTTTCCTGAAATGGTTCATTGAAGAACAGGTTGAAGAAGAAGCCCTGTTCGACAGCTTGATCCAGAAGCTGCGCCGGATTGACCAGGACAGCAACGCATTTTTCATGCTCGAAAACGAACTCGCACAGCGTTCATTCACAGCACCAGAGTGAAAATAAAGGGTTATCGCAGGATTCCATGCCGGAATCCTGTTTTTTTTGTGCTTGCCTATTTGATGAATTTGTACTCTACCTAATGAGGAATATTGCCAATTCCATCCAAAATAGCCTGAAAACTTTTTTAGCTTGATAAATAGGGTAAAGAGAGGATAAGAGAATCTTACAATAAGGAGGATCTTATGAAGAAACTACTGATATCTTTAGCAGCGGCTGGAATCCTTGCTGGATGCAGCGCTGATGACAGTGAAATCGGCCAGGAGGGTCCGCCGGATACGGAAGTGAAGACAGAAGAAGATCCAGTTACAACGGATTACCTGCAGGAGAGATTCTATGAAGGAATGGATTATGATGCATATGCGGTTGAAGTTCAGTCCTGGGTTGATAAAGGGCAGGCGACAGTTGCTGATACCGTAGAACCTGATGGGCAAAATAATGTGACTGCAGATATTATCCAGGTAGCTGATGGATTCCTGGCAGTTGCCAACGATGGCAAAGAAGTTACCTTCATTAAACCTTTTGCCTCTCCAGAAGAAGCGAAGGAATACTTGAATGAAAACTTATAAAAACCAAGCCCGCTAACTTATCGTTTAGCGGGCTTTCGCTTGTGGTATACGTCCATATAGGAGCATGGTGTCTAGCAGCACGATAAAAAGGCAGCTTAAGAGGAATTACATAATAGTCCACATGCCCCCATCTCGAACGGGAGGAATAATCGATGAAAAATGACGAGAAGAATCATTCTATGAACGAGAAGAATCAGCAGCTTGAGCAATTCAGGTCTGGACATAATGGTGAAGCAATGACGACTAACCAGGGACTGCGTGTTTCTGAAGATGAGCATTCATTGAAGGCGGGAACCCGCGGTCCGACATTGATGGAGGATTTCCATTTCCGTGAAAAGATGACTCATTTTGATCATGAGCGTATTCCGGAGCGTGTGGTGCATGCCAGGGGGTTTGCGGCTCATGGATATTTTCAGGCATACGAGCCAATGGCTGAATATACGAAAGCAGGGTTCCTGCAGGATCCATCCAAAAAGACTCCCGTTTTTGTGCGCTTTTCAACGGTAGCCGGTTCACGGGGATCAGGTGATACCGTCCGTGATGTCCGCGGTTTTTCGACGAAATTTTATACAGAAGAAGGCAATTACGACCTTGTTGGAAATAACATCCCTGTTTTCTTCATCCAGGATGCAATCAAATTCCCGGACTTGATTCATGCGGTCAAGCCGGAGCCTCATAATGAAATACCTCAGGCCCAGTCGGCTCATGATACATTCTGGGATTTCATTGCCAATAACACTGAGTCGGCGCATATGATCATGTGGCATATCTCAGACCGTGCCATTCCACGCAGTTTCCGGATGATGGAAGGATTCGGAGTCCATACATTCAGGTTTGTGAACGAGCAGGGCAAGGCCCGGTTTGTAAAATTCCATTGGAAACCGGTACTGGGTGTTCATTCGTTAGTTTGGGATGAAGCTCAAAAGCTTGCCGGAAAAGATCCGGATTTCCACCGCCGAGATTTATTTGATGCAATCGAGATGGGGAATTATCCAGAGTACGAGCTTGGTGTCCAGATGATTGACGAAGAAGATGAATTCAAGTTCGATTTCGATGTATTGGATCCTACCAAGATCTGGCCGGAGGAATTGGTGCCAGTCAAGATCACCGGAAAAATGACGCTGGACCAGAATGTGACTAATTACTTTGCAGAAACTGAGCAAGTTGCCTTCCATCCGGGACATGTCGTTCCAGGAATTGATTTTTCAAATGACCCGCTCCTTCAAGGGCGTTTGTTCTCTTATACGGACACTCAGCTATCTCGTCTCGGCGGCCCGAACTTCCACGAGATCCCAATCAACAGGCCGGTTTGCCCGTTCCATAACAACCAGCGTGATGGCATGCACCGGATGACGATTGACCGCGGGCAGGTCGCTTATCACAAAAATTCGCTGCAAAGCAATGATCCTGAGCCGTCACCTGTGAGCGAAGGAGGATATGAACATCACCAGGAAAAAGTCGAGGGACGAAAGGTCCAGGCACGCAGTGACAGCTTCAAGGACCATTATTCCCAAGCGACTCTCTTCTGGAACAGCATGTCCGATGTGGAAAAGCAGCATATGATCGAAGCATTCAGTTTTGAGCTTGGAAAAGTGAAAAGCAAGGATGTGCAGCAGCAGGTGGTTGAGATGCTTGGAAATATTGATACATTCCTGGCTGAACAGGTAGCTGAAAGTCTAGGCGCTAAGAAGCCGACAAGCAAACCAGCAGAAGTGAACATGACTTCTCCGGTATTGAGCCAGATGAATACAGCAAAGCTGCCGAATACAAGAAAGGTTGCAATCCTAGCTGATCATGGCTTTAACGGAGCTGAAGTCTCTGGATTGATGGAGATGCTGAAAAAGAGCGGCATTACGGCAGAAATCGTCAGCAAGCAGCTTGGGATGATCAAGGGTGATGATGGCACGGAACTTGAAGTACAGCATACGCTGCTGACTGGCAGCTCTGTTTTATTTGATGCACTGCATGTTGCCGGCGGCCAGCAAAGTGTTGACAGTCTGAAGCAAAAAAAGGAAGCAGTCTACTTTGTTGATGAGGCTTACAGCCATTTGAAAGCAGTCGGTGCGGGAAAAGAAGCAGCTGAATTATTGGCTGCAGCAGGCATAGGCCATGAAGACGCAGCTGGTGTTGTCATTTTTGCAAACACCAATGATACGTCAGGAGACAGCCAGAAGTTCATTGATGCAATTGCCGAACATCGACACTGGAACCGGATGATGTAATTTCCAAGTGATTCAAAAAGAGAAACGGATATAATCTGTTTCTCTTTTTTACAAAGGAGGGAATGTAATGAAGGTAATCGTGATTGGTGCACATAGCAGCGTCGGGGAGTTTGTTGTCAGCAAGCTGATGGAAAATGGGTATATATCCTGCGCAGTCATCAGCGATGAGAATCAAATGGATTTGATGAAAAAAAGAGGAGCTACAGAGGTAGTTCTATATGAAGAGAGGATCTTGCCGACATTATTCAATGGGTATGATGCCGCCATATATCTGACTGGCGTCAATCCAAAGGCCAAAACTGGCCGGACTGTAATGATTGATCATGAGTCGGTCATCGAGACGGTGAAGGAAGCAGAGAAGCAGGGTGTGAAACGTTTTGTGATGATGAGCGCCATCATGGCCAATGAAGCGGCAGGGGATGACAGCCGGGAGATCGGCGCGAAAGAGATGCCAGATGAGTTGCTGCGGCAATCCAATTTGACATATACCATCGTGCAGCCGGGAGCTTTTACAGACAAACCTGGCAATGGAAAAATATCTGCGGCTGAAACACTGGATTCAAACGAGCTTGAAATTTCACACGAGGACATCGCGGAGGTATTGGTCATGTCGCTCGAAACCGAGGCAGCTTTTAACAAGACTTTTGAAGTGGCAGAAGGAGATACAGTCATCACAAAAGCTTTATCTTCATTATAGGAAAGGAGGATTTTAATGGGTTTGACGGATTATCTAGTGATCGGCTTGTTTATTTTCATAGCATTGCTTATCCTGGTGCCGGTCTTTCTATTTATCTATTTATATTTTAAAGATGATCACCAGCAGCAACATTCAATTTTAAGGAATTTCCCCGTGCTTGGAAAGGTTCGCTATTTCACTGAACATATTGGTCCAGAGCTAAGACAATATTTATTCAATGGTGATAATGAGGGTAAGCCTTTTTCGCGCAAGGAATACCAGGATGTCGTTAAGGCAGGCAAGTATAAGGAAAGATTAATAGGTTTTGGATCATTAAAGGATTTTGAGGCAGAGGGCTTTTACATCAGGAATACACTTTTTCCTAAATTGACTGATGAAATGAAGGTCGATAATGCAGACAAAATTAAAACAAGAGTTTATAAGATTGATGGCGAGGGCCTTTTTACAAGGAAAGAACATAACGAGGAAAAATTGGCTGATCCTTATTATTTGCAGGATGATGACGCCGTAGTGCTCGGGGAGAAAAATTGCCGCTATCCTTTCAGGGTGAAGGGGCAGGTGGGGCAGTCGGCAATGAGCTATGGAGCGCTTGGGGAAAAAGCGATCCAGGCATTGTCGAAGGGCCTTGGGCTTGCAGGCGGAACATGGATGAATTCAGGAGAAGGCGGGTTATCTGACCATCACCTTGCCGGAAACCCAGATATCATCATGCAAATCGGACCGGACCTCTTTGGCGTCCGGAAACCGAACGGTGAATTTTCATGGGAAGAGTTCAAGAAGAAAAGTGAAATGCCTCAGGTAAAAGCATTTGAAATCAAGCTGGCGCAGGGAGCGAAGACACGCGGCGGCCATGTTGAAGGAGAAAAGGTCACTGAGGAAATCGCTAAGATCCGCCTTGTCGAAGTCGGAAAGACAATTAACAGTCCGAACAGATTTTATGAGTTCAGCGATGTCCCTTCCATGTTTGATTGGATTGAGGAATTGCGTTCGGTGGGCGGAAAGCCAGTGGGAATCAAGATTGTCGTCGGAGATATGGACGCGCTTGAAAATATGATTTCCTACATGAAGGAAAGTGGGAAAGGCCCGGATTTCATCACAGTGGATGGCGGAGAAGGCGGCACTGGGGCAACCTACCAAGAGCTGGCAGACACGGTTGGCCTTCCTATCAACTCAGCGCTTCCTGTTGTGGATGAAATGCTTCGCCAATATGGAATCAGAGACAGAGTGAAGCTGATTGCATCAGGAAAACTGATCACTCCTGATAAAATCGCCATCGCCCTGGCAATGGGAGCGGACCTTGTGAATATAGCCCGCGGCATGATGATCAGTGTTGGCTGTATCATGGCCCAAGTATGCCATACGAATACTTGCCCTGCGGGTGTGGCGACCACAGACCAAAAGCTCCAGGATGGCCTGGTTGTGGATGAGAAAATGTACCGGGTCGCCAATTATATTATCTCCTTGCGGGAAGGCCTTTATAATCTGGCGGCGGCCGCAGGCCTGGACAGCCCAACACAATTTGAAAGGAAGCATATTGTCCATAAAGACGAGCTTGGCCGAGTATCTCCCGTAGAAGATTTGATCATCGCAGCAAGAAGGGCTCAATCACAAAAAGAAAGAAAGATAGATTAGGATCAAGCAGCCAGTCCAATTGTGGGCTGGCTGTTTTACGGTTAAAATATTCTTATCAGCAAAATTTGAAAGTATCACGGTATGAATTAGGGGGTTACTTGCTTGGTGGGTAAAACAGCTTTAATTGCCGGTGCGACCGGTTTGATTGGGAAAGAACTATTGCAGTTTCTATTGAATGGTAATGAATACGATAAAGTAGTAGCGATAGTGAGAAGGTCGGTTGAGATTAATCACCCTAAACTCGAAGAAAGAGTTGTTGATTTTGATCAATTGGATCAATATAACGAGCTTTTTGCCGTTGATGATGTCTTCTGCGCCATGGGTACAACAATCAAGAAGGCGAAGACAAAGGAAGCAATGTGGAAAATAGATGTCGATTATCCAGTGGCGATTGCCAGATTGGCCAGTTCACACGGAGCAAAGAAATTTTTACTCGTCAGTTCGATGAATGCCAATCCTGAATCACCGATCTTCTATTCGAAAATGAAAGGGAGGCTTGAAGAAGAAACCAAAAAAATTCCATTTGAGACAACGGCAATCTTCCGTCCATCTTTGTTATTGGGGGAGCGGGATGAATTCAGGCTGGGCGAAAGAAGTGCTGCTGCCATTTTTACAAAAGTCCCATTCCTGTTTGCTGGCCCGTTCAGGAAATACAAAGCCATCGAAGGCAGGACGGTAGCATCCGCCATGTATCAAGTAGCCCAAAAGGATGCACAAGGACTGACTGTATACCCTTCTGAAGAAATCCATGATATTGGCCAATGATCAAACAACTCTTGTGAGGTATATATAATGTTAAATCTATTCATATTCTTGGTGTTATTTTTAATGGCAGTATATGCAGTCCTGAATTACTATCCGGCTTTTGGCGGAAAGCATACAGATAAAAGAAAATCTTTATATGCAAAGTCTCTGCAATATCGAAACGGCAGGTTCGTCAATCAGGTTGAAACTTCATGGAATACAAGTTTTAGTTCGATGATTTCAATGATGAAGGATTTTTTAAAAGGCAATCCAGAGAGAAGGCCGAAAGTCCCGCTTCAGATGACTTCATATGCACCTGGTACAGAAAAAGGGCCAGCTGCAAAAATAACCTGGTTTGGGCATTCAGCCTTCCTGCTTGAAATAGAAGGCAAGACGATTTTATTCGATCCGATGTTCGGAAAAGCACCGACTCCGTTCCCGGTAAGAAACCAGCGGTACAGCAGGGAACTGCCATTTAAGATAGAGGAACTTCCGGTCATAGATGCCGTTGTGCTTTCACACGATCATTACGACCATCTTGATTATGGTTCAATCATGAAACTGAAAAACAAGGTAAAGAACTTTATCGCTCCACTCGGAGTAGGGGCACATTTGCAGCGTTGGGGAATTGCTCCTGAAATAATCCAGGAGCATGACTGGTGGGATGAATTACCCTTTGAAGGGCTTGAGCTAGTCTGTGCTCCTGCCCGCCATTTTTCTGGCCGAAGCCTTACTGATAGGAATGCCACTCTTTGGTGCTCCTGGGTCATCAAGGGACAGGATATAAAAATCTTTTACAGTGGCGATGGCGGTTACGGTCCGCATTTTAAAGAGATTGGAGAAAAATATGGCCCGTTTGATTTGACATTGATGGAGTGCGGCCAGTACGACGCTCGCTGGGCAGCGCTTCATATGATGCCTGAAGAAACAGTTCAGGCACATCAGGACGTACGAGGAAGGCTGATGATACCTGTACACTGGGGAGCTTTCACCCTGTCTCTTCATGCATGGCATGATCCCGTAGAGAGGGCGGTCCGGTCAGCGGAAGAAGCAGGAGTCCAGATTGCAACACCGAGGATTGGGGAAACGTTCGTGGTTGGACTTGATGATTATCCAGCATCAGCCTGGTGGCATAGGATTGAAATGACAGAGCAGAACTAAAAAAGAGGCAAAACGATGTATGATTCGTTTTGCCTCTTTTATATTTAGCTCAATGCCTCAGGAACTGGAGTGATCGTATCCTTTCTTTTCTTGGCTTTCCTGCGGAACCAGCTTCTTTTCTCAGCACTTCTTGTGAAGATGCGGTAAACGGCTGGGGTCAGCAGCAGGGTGATAAGGGTTGCGAAGCTCAGACCGGCGATAATGGCAGTAGCCATTGGTGCCTGGTAGTTGCCTGATCCTCCTGTAGCCAATGCAAGTGGAAGCATGCCGCCCACTGTTGTCAGTGTTGTCATCAAGATTGGGCGGATGCGGTTTTTCCCTGCTTCAACGAGTGCTTCCTGGACAGTGTAGCCTTCGTTGCGCAGCTGATTCGTGCGGTCGATCAACAAAATCGCGTTATTCAAGACGATCCCGATCAGCATGATGATGCCCATTCCGGACATGATGCTTAGTTCCTGCTGCGTCAGGAATAATCCAAGAATGACACCGACGATGGTCATCGGAATGACGGACATGACGATCAACGGGTGCCCCAGATGGTTGAACTGGACGGCCATGACCAGGTAGACAAGGAAGATGGAAATCGCCAGAATCAGAACCATATCCTGAACCATTTCCTGCTGCTGCTCAAGATCCCCTGCAGGTGCGATGCTATAGCCTTCTGGTACGTCATAGCTGTCCATCAGTTTCTGGACTTCACGGTTGATGGTGCCCAGGTCTTTTCCTTCAATATCTGCCGAGATGGAAATATATCGTTCTCCATCCTTGTGCGAGATTTCGTTCGGGTTTTCAACGCTCTTCAAGGAAATGAACTCAGATAGCTGCTTCTCACCTGAAGGAGTTGGAACTTTCAGGTCAAGCAAAGCGGATTTGGTGTTCATCTCTTCATCCCACTTCACTTTTAACGGAACGTTTTCTTCATTAATTTTCAGTTCACCCACAGGCATCTGTAAAAAGGCCTGCTCGATGAATTGCTTGATCTGCGGCTGTGATAATCCCGCTTCTTCAATTTCATTTTCTTTCAGCTGGACTACCTGTTCTACAGAAGTCCTTTCAATCGAGTTTTCGACCGCGACAATTCCTTCGATAGACTTAAGCTCTTCTATAAATCCATCAGCGATTGTGTTGAGTTCATCAAAGCTTTCACCTGAAATATTGACTTGGACAGGGGAACCGCCGCCTGCAGACATGGCTGCTGCCGCGCTTTTCAAAGGTACTTTCCCTTCAAGAGCTCGTAATGACTTAAGGATTTCTTCATTTACGTCTTTTTGTTCTCTTGTGATTTCATCGCCTTTTGTCATGTTGATGATCGTGTACAGCATATTGCCGTTATCCATTACATAGTTTGATTCAACATCTTGAATTTCATCTAATGCTTTGTTCATTTCACTTACGATTTCCTGTTTTTCATCCAGGCTTAGACCCGGTTCGACGGTGACCATGAGCTCAGCATAACGGTTCATCACGTCTGGCATGATGGTCATTGGAATCTTTGTTACCAGCATAAGCGATCCAACGAGTATCAGGAAGAACAGGCCGATGACAGCAAAGCTGTGGCGCTTTTTCTTGATGGTCCATGAAATCATCTTGCTGTATCCGCGCATAAGACGGCCTTCTTTATTCGTCTTTTCTTTCTTTTTCAGCTTCAAGAACTTCTCGGATAGAGAAGGAATCAGTGTGAATGAAACGATTACAGAGCTAATGAGTGTGATCGCGACGACTACGGAAAGGATGATCATGAAAGAGCCCATCTCACCGCCAAGCAGGCCGATTGGAGCGAACACGACAATTGTCGTCAGCATCGATGCCAATACAGCTGTAGCTACTTCCTTGGTTCCAGTAATGACTGCCTCAAGACTCTTTAAACCTAATTCTTTTTTACGGTAGATGGATTCAAGAATAACGATGGATGAATCGACCATCATCCCGATTCCGAGTCCAAGGCCAATAAGGGTAAGCATATTGAAGCTATATCCAAAAGCCCACATTGAAGCGAAAGTGAGCAGCACCGATGTTGGAATCGAAAGTCCGACGATCAATGTAGCACGGATATTTCTCAAAAACAGCATCAGGATCGCAACGGCAATAGCGGCACCAATGAGGATGTTATTGGTTACACCATCAATGGATTCCTTGACATAATCAGCCTGGGCGACCATTTCATTCAATTCAACGCCGCTGATCAAGCCTTCTTTTCGGATTTGTTTGATTTCCTCACGCACCGCTTCAGCCATCTCGATTTGAGTGGCATCGGCTACTCTGCCTACCTGGACAAAAATGAAATCCTTCGAGCCATTTTTCCAGACGAATGAGGAGCTTTCCAGTGGCTGTAGTTTTACGTCAGCAACCTTGGATAATTTGATAAAACCATTCGCTGCCGGGATTTGCATGTTTTTAACATTCTCAACCGATTTTAGCTGTGTATTCCATCTAAGGGAAGGGGAGTTTGTTTCGTTGTTCAGCTGACCCAGTGTTGCTTCATTGTTTGCCTGCTGGATTGCGCCAATCACCTGTGCTGCATCCAGCCCATTTTTTAATAGTTCGTCACGCTTCAGTTCAACAGTCACTTCTTTTTCCAGGCTGCCTGAAAGCAAAACATCATGCACTTCTGGAAGAGCCTCCAGCCTCGGTTCAAGTGTATTCTTAGCGAAGGCTGTCATTTTCTCCATGTCAGATCCAGAAACATCCATGAAAAAGTCGTAAGCCTGGCTGGTGCCGAATTGGCCGGTCATCACGTCTTTGACACCGCTCATGTCGGATGTCGTGGAATTCACCACTGACTCGACTTCCTTGAATACTTCCTCTCCACGGCCACGTTCAATCGTAAGCTGCATGGAACTTTTTCCGATGTTGCTGGTCGAAAGGACTTCTTCTATACCTTCAATGCCGAGGATCTTTTTTTCAAGCGGAGTAGTGATGGTTCTTTCCACTTCAATTGCCGGCATCTCCCCGGCATAGATTTCTACATAGGCACCATCCATCTTGATGGATGGAAAAAGTTCCTTATCCAGCTTCAAAACTGAAAAGCTGCCAATCAATAAAACTAATACGACCATCAAACTGACCAATATTTTTCTTTGAACAATAAATTTTAATAAACTCATAAAATCCTCCCCATTATTATCGTAAAATAGGATTGTAAAAAATTTCTAATTTATTCACCCAAAAACAGATTATACACATATTCATAGGAAAAAATAACTATTTTTGCGTATTTATTAGTATTTTTCCATATAAATACCTGTATCCTCTGGATAAATGAAGAAATTTTCCATGTCCTTTAAGATATTTCCATTTTATCCCTCGTTTTGGGATTTCATAATGAGCCAGAGACAGATTTTCATATAGGGCTCAAGACCGAGAAGGAATAGGCACATAAAACGAGAATATAATTTCGTAGAAAAAAATGTGAGGTGAATTTCATGTTCAACCAGGCTCCTTTTAAAGTGAAAATGGAATGGGGAAGAAGAGGGGCGAGGGAAGCAGCGGAACGAGGAGATATTGTCATCATTGTCGATGTACTAAGCTTTTCATCAACCGTTGTCGCTGCATTGAATGCAGGGGCAGTGATTTTTCCTTACCCTCCAAATCTCGATGGCAAAAAATATGCGAGCAGCATTGGGGCCCAATATATACTTGGCAGGGCAGAAGCAGCAAGGACGGGAAATCCGACCTTATCGCCGGTGACATTTAATGAGGAGCATGGCAACCAGAGTTATGTATTAACTTCACTCAATGGCGCCTATTGTTCATGGATTGCCTCCAAAGTGCCAGCGCTATTGATAGGGTCATTGCTCAATGCTTCTGCGGTTGCGGTGATTGCGGATAAACTGCAGAAGGAAACAGGAGCAGACATCACGGTCGTTCCATGCGGGGAACTATGGAATGATGCTCGTGAAGATGAAGATGGACTGAGGCCGTCAGTTGAGGATTACTTAGGTGCTGGCGCAATCCTTTCAGGTCTTGACGGCAGCAAATCCCCGGAAGCAGAGGTATGCGCCGGAGCTTTTATGGTTTCGGTCAATCGGTTGAAAGAACTGGTCTGGGATTCGGGCAGCGGACGTGAATTGCGCGAACGGGGATATGAGGATGATGTGAAGTATTGCTGCCAGCTGAATGTGACCGGCACTGTGCCAATGATGAAGGATGGAAGATTTATAGAAGGAAATGAAGATATCTGACCTGGTGCTAGTAAAGATGGAAAAATACTAATAGCCTTCTAGAGTCAGCTTCACTAGAAGGCCATTTGAACAGAGAGATTGATATCTTTTATTTTAACTTCTTAATATTGAAGTTATCCTCCAGCAGCGCCCAATTTTGCGGGAATGGGTACCCGAGCACCCAGTAGCTGACACCACGCAGATTGTATTGCTTGATCAAATCAAACTTTGCCTGGGCACTTCGGGCGTCTTCGAACCATACTTCGTGTTGCTGGCCCTGTTCATCGGTGTAGCGGAAATAAGGCGATGCGGCCACTGTATCGTATTGAATCGCAGCTCCGTACTTGATGGCGCGGCTGACAGCTTCCTGTGGACTGTATGTTTCAGCTTCCTGGCCCTGTATATGGGGAATGATCCAGTCCCTGGCATACAGCTGGAAGCCCATCAGAATTTTATTCCTTGGAATCGCTGTAACTGCATAATCAAGCACTCGGCGGATTTCGTTCAATGGTGAAACAGCCTGTGGTGAACCAAAGCGGTATCCCCATTCGTAGGTCATCAAAACGACGAAATCTGCTATCCTGCCATGTGCGGGATAATCATGTGCTTCGTATAATAGCCCTTTTTGGTCGGCCCTGACTTTCGGGGCAAGAGAAGTTGAAACGAAATAACCTTCTTTATGAAGCGTATCAACGGCTTCTTGCAGAAAAGTATTATAAAGCTCCCGATCAGCAGGAAGTACATTTTCAAAATCAATATTCAAGCCGCGGTACCCTTTTTCACGCATGACAGAAAGGATATTATTAAGGAGAGAGGCACGATGTGCTTCACTAGCCAGTACTTCATGGGCAATATTTTCTCCGGCTTCAGTGGCTGTGAAATTGGTTATCGACATCATTGGCAGTGCCCCTTTTGCGAGTCCTGTCTGGATAGCCTCAGTATCGTCCTTCATGTAAAGGACCAGCGACCCGTCAGGCTGGATGACATAGGCAAACGGGGCGATATAGGTCAACAGGTCGGCAACTTCCCCGACCAGTTCAATGGCCATTTCATCGGAATGGTAAGTGAAGGCATTCGATTCAATCGTTGGTTTCGGTTTTGGGATGATTAGGATCGTCCCTGGATATAGAAGGTTTGGATTTTGGATTTGATTGGCCTTGATGATCGCCTGTACGGTTATACCATAACGCTGGGAAATGTTCCAAAGAGTTTCACCGCGTTGGACGGTGTGGCGGGAAGCGGGTATGCGGAGTACGGTCCCGGGGTAGATGAGAGCAGGGTTGGCAATGGAATTCGCCCGAATGATGGCGTCTACAGTTGTTCCGTAACGCTGGGCAATCGACCATAATGCCTCACCGTATTGAACGGAATGGAATGCGTCATAAGATGGAATGAGCAAAGCCTGGCCCACAGCCAATTGATTAGGGTTTTCCAGGCCATTTATTTCACTGATTTGCGTTACACTCACCTGATATCTGTTTGAAATCTGCCACAGAGCTTCCCCTCTTTGTACAACATGAATGATCATAATGAACCCCCTCACGAAAAAGTCCTACAATATGCTATGAGATAAAAAGCCATTATATGTTGAAGGAGGACGTTTATTAATCTCATTATAAGAGTCAGTGTTAGCCAGGTTCAGACTAAATTGAAGAAGAGGCGGATTGAAATGTCTGAAGCAGGTGTGGGTTCGGACAAAATAGCAGCGGAAGCCGATTAGAATGTCTGAAGTTGGTGCGAGTTCGGACAAAATAGCAGCGGAAGCCGCTTGAAATGTCCGAAGCAGGTGCAAGTTCGGACAAATTCAGAGGAGAAGCCGGTTAGAATGTCCGAAGTAGGTGCGAGTTCGGACAAAATTAAAGCGGAAATCGGTTAGAATGTCTGAAGTAGATGCAAGTTCGGACAAAATAGCAGCGGAAGCCGCTTGAAATACCCGAAGTGGGTGCGAGTTCGGACAAAATAGCAGCGGAAGCCGCTTGAAATGTCTGAAGTAGATGCAAGTTCGGACAAAATAGCAGCGGGAGCCGCTTGAAATGTCCGAAGTAGGTGCGAGTTCGGACAAAATAGCAGCGGAAGCCGCTTGAAATGTCCGAAGTAGGTGCGAGTTCGGACAAAATCAGAGGAGAAGCCGATTAAAATGTCCGAAGCAGGTGTGAGTTCGGACAAAATTAAAGCGGAAGTCGTTTAGAATGTCCGAAGTGGGTGCAGGTTCGGACAAAATAGCAGCGGAAGCCGCTTGAAATGTACGAAGCAGGTGCAAGTTCGGACAAAATCAGAGGAGAAGCCGGTTAGAATGTCCGAAGTAGGTGCGAGTTCGGACAAAATAGCAGCGGAAGCCGCTTGAAATGTACGAAGTGGGTGCGAGTTCATACCAAAAACGGTTGAAGCTTAAGTCGATATCTAAAGAAAGACTCCAACTTTGAGGCAAAACAAAACGCATGGACTCTCTTCGTCCATGCGTTTGATTTATCTTAAACTAATTTTTCAAGGTTTATGCGTTTGTGAATCGCAAGCATTACAGGTATACCTACAGCCATAACCGTTAATTCACCTGCGGCTGTTGTCAGCCATGTGAACCAGAATGGCAATTGGAATGCCAGATTCAGCTCAATTGCAATCAGGAACATCGTGAATGTGAAGACCAATGTGTTCACAACCATGCGACCGATGATGCTCTTAATATATTTGGCTGTGAAAATCGCGATCAGCAAGGAGACCACAGACTGGCCAACTCCAAAGACGAGGTCATAGGCGACCATTGGTGAAAAGAGCAAATTGGTTAAAAACACACCCAATACGATTCCAAAAAAGTATTTCTTATTGAAAACGATCAAGTGGTTGAACATTTCCGACACGCGGAATTGTACATTAGTAAAGCCAAATGGCTGGATGACGGCAGAAACGGCAATATATAGAGCTGCAAGAATCCCGTTCCTCACAATCGTTCTAGTATTCATTTTTCATCTCTCCTAGTTTTTTTACGTGGGATGGTTACGAACCACGTTATTTAAAAGCCAATTTTATATTATATAGGATAAAAGACCTTCTCACAATATAATTTTCTTAGAATAATAGTTGGCGGGCAACCACAAGATCTCTCAATTTTAAGTATCTTTATTTTAAAATATAAAGTAGCATTGTTATAATTTGAGGATAGAAAAGTAAGCTGTACGAAAAAGGGGTTTTGAAAATGTTTATAAGAGATATCAAGAAGCATTGGACTGTTCAATATGAAGAAAGAGGGATGCCGCATGTCCAGGCAGGACTTGTGCTGAACCCACAAGACTGGAGGGAACTGGATCCTTTCATTTTAATGGCAGAGGACTGGTTTAAGCGCGGAACTTTCTCCGATCACCCGCACCGAGGCTTCCAGACGATTACGTATATCATTGATGGCAGGCTGGAGCACATTGACAACCATGGAGGTCACAGTATCCTGGAATCCGGTGACATCCAGTATATGAACGCCGGCAGCGGCGCACGGCATGCTGAAGAGGCAGTGGATAATGATATAGCACATACACTGCAGCTCTGGCTGAATCTGCCGAAGGAGCTGAAGGGCACTACCACTTCCTATCAAAATGTGTATTCCCAACAGGCACCGGTTGTCCAGTTCGAAGGCGGTATCTTAAAGGTGTACTCAGGAGAAACGGCTGGAGTAAAAGGGCCTCTCGAACCCTTGTTGCCTTATACCTTATCAGAAATTCAGCTGGCTGAGGATACCGAATTCACATACTCATTGCCTGAGTCACATAATGCATTCTTGTATGTTCTTTCAGGTGATATTGAGGCCGGTTCAAGCCGTACAAACCTTAAAAAGTCGGCTGCGGCAACATTGACTTTCAATGACGGAGGCGAGGGAACAAGCGAACTAAGCCTGAAAGCAAACCAGCGATCAAAGGTGTTGGTTTATTCAGGAAAGCCGATCAAAGAGGAAGTGGTTGCCTACGGGCCGTTCGTTATGAATTCGATGGATGAGATCCGCCAGGCTTATCGTGATTATCAGGAAGGAAAATTCGGAGAGGCAGCTGAATAACCGAAACTTTAAAAATTTCTATTTATTTTTTCCTGTCGAATAAGTAAGATAAAAGTAGAATTAAAATCCGATAATGGCAAACCCAGGGAAACCGGGGGACGCAAAGCTACAGGGGCTAAAGTCAACGACCATGCCAGCCAGATGCCGAAGATCCACATAGCTAATGTATGTGTGCTGCTCTTCGGACAGCACTTTTTTATGTCGATTTTAATTCCAATATATATAAAACAGTGGGGGTATTGGAATGAAAAAGCTTTTAGCATCAACAATTTTAACCGGAGTGCTTGCTTTTGGTACTGCAGCATCTGCAGATGTGCTCGAAGAAACGGTAGACCCGGGAACGACTCCAGACGAGTTTTTATTTACGTTTGATCAATTATTTGAGGAATTGAAGCTTCTAGTTACCTTTGATGATGAAAAAGAAGCCCAACTCCTTCTCGAGTTTGCGAATGAAAGACTGGCTGAAGCTGGCGCAATGTCAGAGCAAGAAAAAACAGAATTCGTCCAACAGGCTTTTCAAGAATATTTAGAGGCTCTTGAGGAAGCGGAAGAGAAGGTTACAGAAGTAATTGTTGAAGAACAGACTGATTCTGAAGGTGAGGACGAACTGACTGAAGATCTGGAAAATGTTTCTGAGGTTGAGGATGAACTTACTGAGGAGCTTGAAGATGAACTGAAGGAAGAGGTTGAAGAAGCAACGGAACAAGCAAAGATCGTTGCTAATGTAGTTAAAGATCTGGATCAGGAAATGGTTTTACAGCTGCGCGAACAGGAGTTGGGTTACGGCCAAATTGCTCAAATCTTCTGGCTGGCAGAAGCAGCTGGCAAAACAGTTGAGGAAATCACTGCTTTATATACAAAAGAAAAGATCGGATTCGGCCAGGCAGCCAAGCAGCTTGGCGTCCATCCTTCCAAAATGAAAGGTCTCGCATCAGGAAAAAAACAAGAATCTGAAGAAGAACAAGAGGAAGATACAGAAACTGAGGAAAACACAGAGGGATTAGAAGAAGAGAGCAGTACAGAAGAAGCTGAACAACAAGCAGCTGAAACTGTAACTGAAAATGAAAGCGAAGAAACAGCCTCTGAACAAACCACGGTCCAGCAGGTTGGCTCCGCTTCAGCACAAAGTGAAAAAAGCTCTGGAAAGAAAGCTGAAGAGAAGAAAGCTTTAGCAGCAAAAAAAGCTGAAGAAAAACAGCTTGAAACAGAGAAGAAAGCTGAAGCCAAGCAAAAAGAGGCAGCTGAAAAAGCAGCAGAACAACGAAAGGAAGCTGCAAAAAAAGCTGAAGAGCAGCAAAAAGAAGCTGCAAAAAAAGCTGAAGAACAAAAGCGTGAAGAAACCAAGAAAAACAAAGAAAAACAAGAAGATGAAGACAGCGAAGAAGACGATGAGCAAGACGATGAAAGTGATGAAAAAGGAAGCAAAGGAAAAGGGAAAGATAACGGCAAGTAACATTGAGCAAGTCAATGCTGCAGAACTAACTGCCAGTTTGATTTCAATGAATTGACTGAATGGACACTGTATTGTATGATTATCGTATAAACTCGTATAGTTCTCCTAAAGGGGAGTAGCTTTCACAGCAGAGTCGTCATTACGGAGAATCCCTCCCGGCTTTGCTGGCAACGACCGTTGTTAGCAAGACCTTTACCAAATTTGGTGAAGGTCTTTATTTATTTTTAACCTTCACCAGACCAGGTGAAGGTTTTTTGTTTGGAAAAACGGCGGAGTGGGACGCCTTCAATAATATGAAAAAAGCAGCCCTGGTTACCATGAACTTGCATGCGAAAAATGAAGGAACAAATCTGAGCTATTTATAGATATAAAGAGGCATTTTACCATAGAAAAACATAAATTTAAGTATTGGAGTGCAGGTGTATGAAGAAATTACAGCTTAGCTTTAGTGAACTGGTTAAGAAGAACAGTGAAGAATTGTTAGCAGATCATAAACAGATTGAGCAAATTGAAAAGAAGCTTGATGAAAAGTACATCAATCCAAAAAAGTAAATAGATGGAGGAACAGGATGTTATTACGGAAGTATATGTCTTTGCTAGGAGTAGGTTCGGCCCAGATTGACCTGATTTTGAAGAAGGATGTATTAATTCCTGGTGAGGCAGTGAATGGAAAGTTCTTGATCAAGGGCGGAACTGTGGATCAGGATCTGCAACTAATTGAGTGTGCCCTTGTTATGGTGAATGTAAAAACAGAGGAAGAAAGCGTACTGGATACTGTGACAATCGATGTGCAGTTAAGGATCCAGCCGGATGGGGATGATGTTGTGCCGTTCAGCTTCCTGCTTCCGGAAGATGTTCCTCCTTCAAATAAGGATATCTCCTATCATTTTAAAACAAAACTGGTTTTCAAGCAGGGGATAGAAAGCTGGGATGAGGATCTGATTAAGGTTGTAAAAAGATGATTTGCAAGTTGGGTGATGAAGCCCTCATTGGAGCCAATCAGGAATAGATTGAAAGGAGCAAAAGAATGAATCAATATGAACATCTTGCAAACAGTGTTGTATATTCAATCCGAGGATCAAAGGCAGCTTTGGTTCATAAAGATTCATCACTAAGACTGGTCGGTGAGGGCAGGAGTGCGTTCGCATTCAGGATTAATGGTACTAATCTTGTTCTAAAGGTCTTTTTCCCTCAATTTGAGAAAGTGGCCGCAGAAGAAGCCGGGATTTATAAGGAGCTTGCCGGAATTCCATTTTTCCCTTCTCTCCACGAATCAGGACGCAATTACTTAGTCATGGATTATGTCCGGGGCATGACACTCTATCAGTGTTTGGCAAATGGCATGCCGATTGCAGCCGGCCATATCGAGGAAGTCGATCATGCCCTTAAGCTAGCAAGAGAAAAAGGCCTGAATCCTTCCGATATTCATCTGCGGAACATCATCATCACACCAGATGATGAAGTCAAGCTTATAGATGTAGCCCGATTCCGGCAAATGAAGCAATGCTCCCAATGGGATGACCTAAAAAGCGCATTCTATAAATATTACAGAAATGAACGTTTTCCGAAAAAAATGCCAGAACCAGCGATAAATTTAATCGCATTTTTCTATAAAAAAGGACTGCTGCCTACTATTAGTTAATCTTATAGGCTGCAGTCCGTTTTTTAGATAGGAGACTCCCCCCTACAAACTAGTGAAAACTACACATGCTAAGAAGATGTCCTTTATTGAAATCCCGCAAAAAAGAAAGCGGTCTTACTCCACTGACTGAAAAGGAGTGTAAGCTGAAAAACTTGTCCTGCATTCTGAACCTGCGTTATGATGGATTATAACAGTGCAATTTGGAATATAATCCGCAGGAAAATTATAAATCAATTTGTCGTTGAACATATGGAGGAATCTAAATGACAACCGAACTGCAAGCATTAGGAGAAGCAATCGTCAGCAGGAAGTATGAAATCGCTAAAGCTGTCCACAAAGATAGATATTCTGAAGCCGTTTTGACCGAGGCTCAGAAATATGAACTTGGTAGAATTGATTCTCAAATCCTTGAAATCAGAGCAAACTTCATCGAATTATTCGGCCAGGCATTGATTGAGCACGAAGACCAGGAAAAGGCATTTGAAAGAATGACAAACTGGGGCAAAGAAACCGGAGAGTATATCTATAAACTTGGTGCTTCACTCGATGAGGCCCTTAAAGATACAAGCTATTATCGGAATCATATCTGGAAGGCACTCAGACATGAGGCCAAAGAGATGTCAGCAACAGTCATTTTTGATGTATTGGATATTATTGATCCTCTAATGGACCATGCAATATACAGCTTCAGCCTGACATTTGTCGACTCGCACCAAAAGAGTCTTGAAAACGCCAAGACAGCATTATTGGAATTGTCCGTACCAGTTGTTCCATTAATGCCTGGTGTAGGGGTATTGCCTCTAGTAGGGAATGTTGATACGGAAAGGGCCCAGTTGTTGATGGAAGAAACGCTGGATCAAGCTGTGAAACTCAAGCTTTCTCACCTTATCTTTGATGTGTCAGGAGTTATGATTGTCGATACAATGGTTGCGGACCAGCTGTTCAAGGTCATCAACGCTCTATCACTAGTTGGGGTCAAGACAATCATGACGGGCATCCGTCCTGAAGTTGCCCACACAATGGTGACACTTGGTCTCAACCTCGAAGGAATCATGGTAAAATCAAATCTTCACCAGGCATTCAAAGAGATTCAAACTTTGCAAAATGCATAAAATTCGAAAGCTGCCCACGCAGCTTTTTTTTTTGCATAAAAAAGCAGGATTCACCTTCTTTGAGGAGAATTTCCTAGAGGGAAAGTAATGATTTTTGCATAAAGAACCTGCATGGGATGAGAAATATAATTTTGGAGGTGATGGCATGGCTGAGTTGAATATACGGCCTGCTGAAGAACGAGACATTCCAAGGATACACCATTTAATGATCCAATACATTGTGGATTTTTATAAAAAGCCAAAACCAAATGAAGATGAACTGAGAAATTTAATTCAACACTTGCTGGCTCATCCTGACTCTGGTTTGCAGTTCGTGGCTGAAATAGAAGGGGAATTAATTGGCTTTGCAACCCTGTATTATACTTTCAGCACACTTCAGGTAAAACGGGCGGCGATTTTGAATGACTTATTTGTATCAGCCGAGGCAAGAGGCCAAAAGGCAGGAGAGCAGCTTTTTGAAAAATGCCTCTCCCATATCCGGGAAAATAATTTCGCTTATATGACATGGGAAACGTCCAAGGATAATCATGCCGCACAAAGTCTTTACAATAAAATGGGTGGAAAACAGTCAGACTGGCTGGTTTATGAAATAGAATAGATTTGCACTGTCTTCATTGGTGAGTCTGTACTCTACGAGTCGAATCTCGTGTAATTTACATGGTTAACACCTATACTATAGTGTGAAATAATCAACTGGAGGGATCCTACATGCAAATTGAAATGTGGACAGACTTTGCTTGACCGTTCTGCTATATTGGCAAAAGGCGTCTGGATGACGCTATTAAGCAGATTGATCACCCGATTGAAGTGACGTATCGATGCTTCGAGCTAGATCCGAACTCAGGACGGGACATTGAATATAATATTTATGAAGCTTTAGCGAAGAAATATGGGATGAGCATTGCCCAGGCGAAAGCGAGCACGCAAAACATGGTGCAAATGGCCAAGGAATCCGGCCTGGAATATAATATGGACACGCTTATTTTAACCAATACTTTTGATGCTCACCGTTTGACGATGTTTGCGAAAAAGCATGGATTGATGGCAAAAATGACCGAAAGAATTTTACGTGCCTATTTTACCGAATCAAAGCACATTGGTGACCATGAAACATTAACAGAATTGGCTGTTGAAGTGGGACTCGACCGTGATGCAGTAGAGAAAATGCTAGCTAGCGATGAAATGGCCAATGAAGTCCGTGCAGATGAAAGCATCGGCCAGCAGTATGGAATCACGGGAGTACCGTTCTTTCTGATCAACAAAAAGTACGCCATTACAGGCGCACAACCGACGGATGTCATCGTCCAGTCGTTGAAAAAAGTCATTGCTGAGAGTGAAATCACCGTTCTAAGCAGCGATGATGGAATGATTTGTGATGATGACGGCTGTGAAATTCCTAATAAAAAGAACTAGTCACCGTGGTGACTAGTTCTTTTCTATGTTGTTAAGGAAATTATAGAATTATTGAGTTGTGGATAACTCTATGAAATCTTCTTAATCCAGCTCCAGCGCCTAGCCCCTCGAGTCGCTTGTCTAGTGTCGCCTCCTAGAAACTCCGAAACTTCAACTCCGCCGGCAGAAGCAAAAAGCGCTTCTTTGTCGGAGTCTCCAGTTTCTGCGTTTCTGTTCAGTCGGCTATACTTTTCGATTTCGGTCCGCCCAATGAAGTCAAAGAACGACTTCACCGGTCGGCCCTCCAGCGCTTGTCGGGGCTGAACGAGGCGCTTGCGCTTTTTGTTCTGTGCTTATATAAACTCCACGATTTCCTCGACCGGAATGCGGGTCGTTGGATGCCCTGGCACAGCAGCCTTTCCAAGAGCCAAAAGGAGGACGGGCATATAGCGCTCATCAATGTTGAATTTTTCGATGAATTGCTGCTTGTTGAATCCGCCCATCGGCACAGTGTCATAACCTCGCGCCTTGGCAATCAGCATAAGCTGCATTGAAATCAGTCCGGCATCGAAAGACGCGATGTTTTCCCTGATCGCAACGGGGGCAGACGGGTATAATTTATTGGTATTTTCAATCATTCTGCTCATTGTTGTTTCGTCCATATACCCAGCTTCATATGAACTGCGGTATACTTTTTCGCCATTTCGGTACATTTCCCGATCGCCCAGAACCGCAATAACAGCTGAAGAAGTTTCGACCTGCTCTTGGTTATTGGCAATCATTCTTAGTTCTTTCTTCGTTTCCTCATCCTGGATGACAAGAAACTTCCATGGCTGAAGATTGCTTGAAGAAGGTGCCAGGGCAGCTTCTTTTAATATATCTAAAATCTCTTCTTGTGAAATCTTGAAGCTAGGGTCATATTTTCTGACAGAACGTCGTTCACGTATGACACTGGACAGGCTTGTCTCAGATTTGTTCATTATGAATTCCTCCAAAGTTGTTGTTACTTTTAGTAAGCAGCTTTCAGATTACTATTAGTAAGTGGGTAAAGTCAAACAGTATGACCGGAATCGACCATTCCAATAACTGGACAGTGAAGAGGAGTGAACTTAGGAGAAAATCGAGATTGAAAATAAGGGGTGCCCGTTCAACCGGGACGCCCCTTACTTTGTTTTGCTGGATAGAATTTCATACCATTCTTTCGTCTCATTTGAATTTTTGCTATTGATGAAGATCTTATCCTTTTCTGTTTCGATGAATAAATAAGGCTGTGAATCTTTGTGGATAAAAAGCAGGCTGCTTCCGTAGTCCATTACTTTGAAATGTCCCTTTGCCAACGTGGCAAGGCCAAACCCATTTTCTTTCCATGTCACTTCAGGCATTTCCTCAAGGAGTTCTACATGGCGAATATTTGCGTAGTCCCAAACTTCACCATACATGCCTGTGATTTCAAAAGAATCGCCATAGTCCTTCAATTCGAAGTCCTGATATCCTGTAAAGAAAAGTCCCACTATAAAACCAATCGTTCCAATGGCGATAAGGCTGCTGAAAATATAGCTTCGTTTTCGCTTCTCTTTTATTTCATATTTGGAAAGATAAATCAGACCGCCGAGAAGGAATAGCACCATAAAACCAAACTGGACTTCGAGGGAATATTGAAAAGAAGTGAAACTTAAAGGCAGCAAAAGGACCAATCCCACGGCAGTAGCGAACATCATCTTTCCGACTCTTTGTGGATAACCGTTCTTGATTAATTGTTGCTGCTCATCCTCCGGCCTGCCATTGAAGTTTGAAATCAGTCCGTACCACTTCTTCTTCACAATCGCCCAGCCAAAGAACAGGAACATAAAAATCATAATAAGTTGGATCCCAACAAATAACATCATGTCGACCACCTCTATAAGAGTCCTTACCTACTTATACGGATGATTTGGGAAACAAGTTTCACTGACGTAACAAAAATGTGTATTTTAGGAAAAAGTGACCCTCATAGTGAGAGGAAATTATGTATAAGTGCATATCGAGAAGAAAGGTGCCCTTATGTGTGAGAAGGGGGTTGTATAAGGGTGTCTATCGAGAAGAACGGAACCCTTATAGAGGAGGAAAGGGTTGTATAAGGGTGTCTATCGAGAAGAACGGCACCCTTATAGAGAAGGAAAGGGCTGCATAAGGGTGTCAATCGAGAAGAACGAAACCCTTATAGAGGAGGAAAGGGCTGCATAAGGGTGTCTATCGTCATAAATGGCATCTTTATAACTTTGATGATGGACAGAAATCTTGTGGCTTAAAAGAAAAGTGTCCGTCATAGCCTCGATGACGGACAAAAATCTCGTAATTCAAAAGAAAAGTGTCCGTCATAACTTCGATGACGGACAGAGGCGGTTACAGTTTTCCAGGGTGCATTTCATTTAGTCTACGAGCTTACGCTTTGCTCAGTTTCCGTGGTGGCGGCCCTTAAGTTGCGCGACCTCAGGAAAAAGATTGCTGTCATGACGATTGACAGTGCACCGAACATGACGCTCATCTTTTGGAGTCCGACTGCGTCAAGAAGGAATCCGGTCATGAGTAGGACGACCTGAAAGAAAACGCGGTCCATCATATTCCGGAACGAGAAGAAACGGCCATGAAAGTCTTTAGGCACTCTAGTCTGGAAGATGGTAGCTGCGGTCGGGAAGAAGCACCCTACGGAAAATCCGAACAACAGAAAGGCAATGATCGTCAAGACTGGCTGGTCGGCAAAATAGAGCAACAGCTGTGAGAAGCCGATCAGCATGGAACTGGAAAACAAAATTTTATATGGCGAAAATTTATAACTGATTTTTTTGATCAAAAAGGCGCCGCTCATGAAGGCGAGACCTTCTGCTGTATAGATCCAGCCCTTGATGGCTGAACTGTCCTGCAGCTCACTGATATTGATGACCACCAGGTTGAAGCCTCCCAGGAAAATGAGTGGAATCAACGTCAAAATCAAGGTCATCATCACAATCGGCAGCTTCACAATGATAGGGAACACGTCTTTGAACCCTTGCTTCTGTTGACCTTCCTTGACTCCAGTAGCTTTCTTGTTTTCGTCAAACTGCAAAAACCAGGTCAGTCCGAATAAAACAAGGTATGCCGCCATCGACAGGATGTATACAGCGTTCAATGGAATGGCGACGAGTAAAATTCCTGCAGCGGCAGTCCCGATAATGCGGGATAAGGTGGATACATTCATATGGACTCCATTCAACTGCAATAAGTCCTTCTCGCTGACAACAAGCGGAATAGCTGCCTGAAGTGCCGGAAAATAGAACGCGGCAGAAATTTGCAATAATACGAGGAAGACAAGCATCCACCATACTGAACCTGTTTGGATGGCAATCAGCATGAACACGACACTGATGATCCGGACGAAACCTGATATGAGCATGACAGTCTTTTTGCTGTATTGATCGGTCAATCTTCCTGCCAGCGGGCCAACAGCTATTCCCGCCAATAACCCGGCTGCCAGCAGCAGCGATTTCAAAAAGTCAGAAGGGATATGTTCCTGCATAAACTCAAGATTACCAATGATTCCAAGCCATAATCCTAAACCGGCAATAAATTCGCCAGTCAATAAAATCCAAACATTTTTATTTTTCCACATTCTGTTTGTGCCTCTCGGTTTCTAATGTATTTTCTTATCTTCAATTATCTGATATTCGTGAAACTTCGTAAAGCTAAATATTATGATTATGTAATTTTATAACGTAAAGGTAGCGAGTAAAGATACGGAGCAAGAAGATATTCTTCTTTGCGATTCATACCACGCAGTAAGAGTTCGAATTTTACAAGGGGAAAGGGACAAACTAATCTTACCGCCAAACTAAAAAGGAGGTAAGATTTTACGATGAAAAAAGATCAGCAGCCGTTCAAGTTAAGCTATGAATCTGACGGGAAAATGGATGATAAGAAAAAAGATGAAAAGAAGAAGAACAAGAGTGCAAACTTTTTTAATATAACGCCTGACAGTGAATAATGGCAGCGGAGGAGCTCGAAAATGGCTGAAGAACGGATTGAAAGGGCTATGGAAACTGATTTGCCTGTCATCGGATCAATGTTTGCGGAGTGCAAAGAGTATCTTGAGTCGAGAGGCATTATCCAATGGGATGAACAATATCCAAACCATGAATATTTTGAGAATGCGATGCAGGGTGAAGAGCTGTTCGTGTTGAAAAAAGGAGAAGGAATAATTGGCGTAATGGTCCTCGATGAATGGCAAGCTCCTGAATGGGAGAATGCCAATTGGTCTGAAACAAAGGGCAAGCCGTTGATTCTCCATTCGTTTTGTGTCGATCCATCTGCACAGGGCGGGGGGTTTGGCAGCAAGATGCTGCAGTTTGCAGAGGACTTCGCCAGGGATCAAGGATATGGTGTGCTCCGGCTCGATACATACTCCGGGAATGAGGGGGCAGTCCGCTTTTATGAAAAAAGGGGCTATAAGATTACCGGAAAAGTGATGATGAATGGAAAGCCTGAGGGACATGAGTTATATGTTTGCTTTGAAAAATTGTTCTGAAATAAAAAGAGACCCTGTCTTCGCTGCAAAAGGAAGCCAGGGTTTCTTTTGTTGTATAGGAAATTTTAAAAGTTTTTTGTGTGGGTAACTCTATATGGGTATCTTAATCCAGCTCCAGCGCCTAGCCCCTCGAGACGCTTGTCTAGTGTCGCCTCCTAGAAACTCCGAAACTTCAGCTCCGCCGGCAGAAGCAAAAAGCGCTTCTTTGTCGGAGCCTCCAGTTTCTGCGTTTCTGGTCAGTCGGCTATACTTTTCGATTTCGGTCCTGCCAATGAAGTCAAAGGACGACTTCACTGTCAGGCCCTCCAGCGCTTGTCGGGGCTGGACAAGGCGCTTGCGCTTTTTGTTCATTTCATAGTTTTACATGGACCACCGTACCATCATGCAATTTCACATCAACAAGTACTGTTCCTTTGTGATTCCCCAGCTCGCGGATGACTTCATTCATCAGCTGCTTGTTTAGTAAAGTGTTGAAAAGCGCAGCGGGAATAGGTTTGTGTTCAAGATCCTGGTTTGCCCATTTATGCATCTGTTTCTGGAACTTTTTAGAGGCAAGAATGGAGCTGGAAGCTTTTAAGATTGTGTAAGGGACAGGGAGGAGGATGGCGATCTTATTGGGTGTTTTGATCTTTATTGTTATCATGCTTGTTACTCGATGACGACTTTGACTGTATCGCCGTTCGCCGATTGGATGTCAACAATGTTCCCATCAAGCTCATTTTCAATTGCATCAATCAGCATATTGATATCAAGATCCTTGACGTATTGCTGTGATTGAGGGATGCCTGAAGCAATGCTGTGGCCGGTTTTAAGAAGTGCTTTTACGAGCTTGATCGGCACATTGACGTTCACATTGTCATTTTCACTGGATACAACACGGATTTTTAATGTTTTATCCAAGTATTTATTTTGATTCTTAGGTATGGCAGGAGTTTCTTTTTCCTTGAGTACGGCAATCAGCTGGGCGCCTTTTTCAGAATCAATTTTTCCTTCTTGTACCATCGTTAAAATCTTCGAAATCTCTTCACTCATTGCAATTCCTCCTATTCACCTTTTAAAAGTTTGATTGCATCCTCTGGAGAAATTTCACCCTTCTCCAGCATTGCAACGATTTTCTTCTCATCCAGTTCATTTTTCTTTTGAGTATCATATCCAAGTGCCATGATGATATCGTTCAGCTTTCCCCGGACAGTCGGATAGGAAATTCCTAGCTCTTTTTCCACTTCTTTAATATTTCCACGGGATACAAGGAAGGTTTCGACGAACTGAAGCTGTTCCTTTGTTAGGGAAGCAAGCTTTGAAAGTTCGAATTCATTTTCAATGGTCGTATCGCAGTGATTGCATTTAAGTTTGGTAATTTTAAGGTTTTGGCTGCAAACAGGACAATTCGTTAAGACAGGATATGCCATGACTGCCTCCTTTCGATGTGTTTAGTTATATATTATATATATAGATTAAAAATGTAAATAATTAATTTAAATTTAATTAATTTATTTAATTTTGTAATTAAATATTTAAAAACCTGTCCTCTTCAGGACAGGTTTTTTAGCTTAATTGCGCGGATCAACATAATCCGGGTAATCCGTAATAATGCCGTCGACCTTCATATCAATCAGGAATTGAGCAGCTTCCGGGCTTCGTACTGTCCAGGATTGGATTTCCATTCCAAGACTGTGGACTTTATCGACAAGTTCCTTGGAAACGAGTCCATAACTTGGGTTGAACAAATCAGCGTATTTGGCGAATTCCTGAAGCGCAGCATCCGTTGTATGGAGACTTGAATAGGTTAAGACACCAATCGGTACTTTTGGAAGCAATACATCCATCTTTTTCATGGACTCAAAGTTAAAAGATTGGATGATGATTTTGTCATTTTGCGGCTTGTCCAGATTTCTTTCCTTCAATTCCTGCGCCACTGCTTCTTCAATTCCAGGATAAAGCTCAGGTGCTTTCAATTCTATTAATATGCCAATCTTTCCTTGATAGCGTTCGAGTATTTCTTCAAAGGTAGGAATCTTTTCACCGGCAAATTGTTCCCCTTTGAAGCTCCCGGCATCAAGGCTGCGTAGTTCTTCAAGTGTCAGCTCGCCAACTTTGCCAGTGCCATCTGTTGTCCGATCTACAGTAGTGTCATGGATCACGACCAATTCGCCATCCTTGCTGCGCTGAACATCGATTTCAATGTAATCAGCCTTCATTTCCAATCCCTTATCAAATGCGGCGATTGTGTTTTCTGGTGCATAACCTGCAGCGCCGCGGTGGGCGACAGTGTCGAACTGCCTTAATTCACCTGTTGTAGGTTCGGCAGCGAGTGCCTGTTGGAATGGACTCAGCATTAGGGTTAGTGCAAAACCTGTTCCGATTAATGTTTTTTTCATTTCTCCATCTCCTCCGCATAATGTATGTAACAATGCTAGTTTAGCTGAGGAATGTTTAGAGACTATGTTGTTTCTGTATGAAGAGAGTAATGGAATTATTAATTTATTCAGTTAAATTTTCATAGTTTTATTTACATTAGGATGAGTAATTATTCCTTATATATCAATCTTCATAAATTTGCTGACTTCTTTGAATCCCAGCTTTTCGTATAAGTGAATGGCTTTCTCGTTAAATGAAAAGACATTCAGACGGACATCATTATAGCCAAGGTGCTTGAACTCTACGAGGCTTTGCTCGATCAAGGATTTGGCAACTCCGTTTTGCCTGTAGTCTTTTTTTACATAAACATCACTGATCCAGCCGATTTCCCTTTTCGTGAACCAATCCAGGCTTCGATCCACCAGAACCCAGCCAATCAATGACTCCTGGGTTCTGGCCACAAGGAAATAAGCTCCATGTTCCAGGGAATCTTTATAAGTTGATATCATCTCTTCTTTGTGATTATCAGCCTGTATCCCTGTAGCCTCTGCTCTATTAACACCCGCCATGCTAAAAATCTCCTGTAATTCGGGTCCATTTGCTTTACCGTATTCTATTTCCATTTGATCACCTATATTTATTGGAATATTTGAATTAAACCCAATTTTACGAGTTTAAAAGGTATATATCCATAGTTAACTATAGTAGAATTTTTAATACATCCAATTACATATAAAACCGAGAAACGAGGTCTTCTTGATGAAAGTTCTTATCTCCGGCTTTGAGCCGTTTGGAAAAATGAAAATTAACCCTACTGAGGAATTGTTGCTGGAAGCTGAAAGGTTTGAGATTGAAAATGTGGAGATCTCAACAATCCTTTTGCCGGTTAATTATGATGAGTGTGCGGACGAGTTGATTAAAAAGATGGAAGAAATCCAGCCAGATGTTGTGATTTCCTGTGGACTGGCAGCAGGAAGGACGGCCATTACTCCAGAGCGAATCGGAATTAATGTAAAGGATACAGGTTCTGGTGACCCTTATCCTGATAATAAGGGCAATATCCCAACAGATGAAATGATCGATGAGGAGGGACCGGACGGCTTGTTCGCCACTTTGCCCAACCGCCTGATTGAGAAGAATCTCAAGGAGATGGACATTCCTGCTGCGGTGTCGAACAGCGCCGGTACTTTTATCTGCAATAACACCTTATACGCAGTGTTAAATCATATTCGAAAAAATAACTTGCCGGTCAAGGCTGGGTTTATCCATTTTCCTGCATCGACGAAAATGTCTGCACTCAATCCTTCGCTGCCTTCACTGCCCCAGGAAACAATGGCTCAAGGGCTGAAGGTCATTGTTGAAACCTGTGCCATGGCTGGAGTGCGTCAATAAGAGAGGATGCCAGATGAGATATGTCTGGCATTTTCCACTTATAAAATTTTGTACAAAGAATAATGTCCAGCTTCCGAAAAGGTCGGGGCTGATCAATGCGCTTGGGCTTTTCTGAAAGGAGAGAAAGGATGGAGTATGAGATCTCGCCGCTGGGTGATTTGGCGGTACTTTTGTCATTCGGCAATGAAATCAATGAAAAGACGAACAGACAAATCCAGCTTTTCATTAGCAAGCTGGAAAGAGAAAAAATTAAAGGCATCGTTGAATGGGTGCCTGCCTATACGACTCTGATGATTTATTATCAACCTGAAATGTTAGCCTATGAATCGCTAAAAGCCGAGCTTGATCGAGTCAGTCGGTCTCCGGGTCAATCCCTTCCAGATAGTCCGCTTGTCTATGAAATTCCGGTCTGCTACGGCGGAGACTGGGGCCAGGATTTAGCTTATGTCGCTGATTATCATGGCTTGGACGAGCAGGAAGTCATCAGCCTCCATGCAAATAGAGAATATCTCATTTATATGATGGGATTCATGCCTGGATTTCCGTACCTCGGAGGCTTGCCGGAAAAGCTGGCGGTGCCAAGGCTTGAGCGGCCGAGACAGAATGTGAAGTGTGGTGCTGTCGGAATTGGCGGGAGTCAGACCGGGATTTATCCTGTTGATGTTCCCTCAGGCTGGAGGATTATTGGCACCACTCCTGTGACCTTATTTTCACCGGAGAAGGAGGAACCGTTCCTGTTCAGTTCCGGACATTATATAAAATTTGTGCCAATTAATGAGGAGCAATTTTTACATATAAAACAAATGGGAGAAGCATACCGGGTTACCAGGTATGAAAAGAGGTGAGGAAAGTGTTATTCGTTGATCTTAACTGTGATTTAGCTGAAAGCTACGGATTATTTAAAATTGGCAATGATAAAGAAGTGTTGAAGCATATCACTTCTGCCAACATCGCCTGCGGCTATCATGGAGGCGACCATAATGTAATGATGGAAACAGTGAAAATGGCAAAAGCGTATGGAGTGAAGATTGGCGCACATCCCGGCTTTCCAGACTTGCATGGATTCGGCAGGAGAGAAATGAAAGTAAGCAATGAGGAAATTTATAATATGACGGTTTACCAGATTGGCGCTCTTGTTGCGATTGCGAAGGCATGTGGGACAAAGGTGAATCATGTAAAGCCGCATGGCGCGCTGTACAATATGGCTGCAAAAGAAGAAGGAATAGCTGAAGCCATTGCCAAAGCAGTGGCGGATGTCGATCCGTCTCTTGTCTTGTTCGGGCTTGCAGGCAGCTCGCTAGTGAAAGCGGGGATGGAAAGGGGATTGTCGGTGGCACAGGAAGTGTTTGCCGACCGATCGTATCAGCCTGATGGTTCGCTGACGCCGCGTTCTCAATCAAACGCGATGATTCACGATTCTGAATTGGCCATCAGCAGAGTAGTCCGGATGGTACGTGAAGGGAAAGTTGAGGCAGTTGATGGGACGGACATTGCCATAAAGGCAGATACAGTCTGCATCCATGGAGATGAACCGCAGGCACTCGACTTTGCGGTTGCGTTAAAAGGGGCATTGAAAGCTGAAGGGATAGAAGTAGGCAGAGGCTTTGATGCAAAATGAATGTACCTTTGATTAAAGTCCTCAAAGCTGGCTTGCAAACAACCGTACAGGATTTAGGGAGGAAAGGCTATCAGCGGTTTGGCATCAGTCCTTCGGGAGCGATGGACGCTTATGCCTTGCAAATGGCCAATATCCTTGTTGGGAACCCTCTTGGCGAATCCGGGCTGGAAGTCACCATAATCGGCCCGCGTCTAGAAGCCATGGCCGATGTGTCAATCGCGATCTGCGGAGGTGACCTGAAGCCGATGGTGAATAATGAGGAAGTGCCGATGTGGAGATGCTTTGTGTTTAAAAAAGGGGATGTATTGTCATTTGGCAAAGGAGGGAACGGGGCAAGAGCGTATATTAGCTTTGCCGGAGGAATTGATGTCCCTCTTGTGCTGGGCAGCAAGTCCACCTTCATAAATGGAGCCATGGGCGGCTTGGATGGACGGCAGCTGGAACAGGGGGATAGTTTACATGGCAATCCATTTGTCCGAAGAAATCGATTTTTACATAAAGACTTTATTCCTGAATATAAAACCCAGCTTGAAATCCGGGTGATCCTTGGCCCTCATCTTGAAAAATTCACTTCAAATGCGATTGAACAGTTTTTATCAGGAGACTACATGGTTTCGCCACAATCAAACAGAATGGGTTTTCGTCTTGAAGGCCCAGAGCTTAGCCATATTGGCGGCGCAGATATCATCTCAGATGCCATTCCCGCAGGAGGAATCCAGGTGCCATCTAACGGACAGCCCATCATCCTGATGGCAGAAAGACAGACGACCGGGGGATATGCAAGGATTGCCACTGTGATATCCGTTGACCTGCCGATCCTCGCCCAGGCAATGCCAGGAACTAAAGTCCGCTTCGTGAAAATCACCGTAAAAGAAGCTCAAAAGCTTTACCTGAAGCGGAAAAAACTTCTCCAAGCTCTTTCTGTTGTTGCTCATTAATACCATTCTCAAAGAGACCTGACAAACAGGTCTCTTTTTATGTATAAATACTCACCTCCGGGAAATAACTGATGAAATCAGTACTTTCGGGGAGAGAGAAGCATGTATCTTTTGTTGGTGATAGCAGTATGGACTTTTTTCGCTTATAAATTTGTTGATTGGTCACAATTGAAAAGGCAATACTCAACGATTCTTTTTTTCATGATGGTGAACCTTCTCTATAACACGCTTTATTATAACCATACTCTATGGGCTTTCAGGGGAATTACGGCTGACTGGCTGAATCACTCCATCATCAATATCGCCTTCACTTTTTTTATCTGCCCGGTCGGACTGGTCATCTACCTTCAGCGTTTTCCGGCAAACAGAAAAAATCAGCTGATCTATGTAGGGACCTGGGTGACCTTCTATACCATCATTGAAGCATTATTCGCTCACAGAGGAATGTTCGTATATGACAATGGCTGGAACAGCTGGCACAATATTTGGCTGAACCTGATATTATTCGTGGTTTTATGGATCCACTATCGTAAACCAGTCCTGGCATGGATCATTTCAGTCCCGCTTGCCGTCATCTTTTATTTATTATTTCCGTTTCCGCTGGACAGCCTAAAATAAAGGCTATGATCACATTGATATTAAGAAAGCAGCCAAATAAAAGAGGTGGCTTAACTTGTTGATACAGAATGTATTATCCGCACCGGTGTTTCTAGTCTTGCTTTTCCTCACCTATATCGCCATGTGGATGTATATCACCAGGCATGAAGTCAGGCGGGGTAATAATGATAAACATTAAAAGAAACACGGTGGAAAGGCTTGACCGTGTTTTTTATGCTTCGATCGATTTTTTCATAAATCGTTCTTGTGGCTTTTTTTTCAAGACGAAGACAAAGGTATAGGCAAGCATCAATCCAACGAGGAAGATGACCGAGAACCCGTATATGAAGTGGTAGCTCGTATAGGAAGCAAGCAATCCCAGTCCGGCAGACCCGAGAGCCATTCCCAGGTCCATGGAGGAAAAATACATCGCATTTGCTGTTCCTTGTTTCTCCTTTTGTACCGCGCCCACCGCAAGTGCTTGAAGAGTCGGGGCTACTGTTCCGTAAGCCAGCCCGTAAAAAACGGCGGCGACTAAAAGGGTCATGGTATTTTGAGTGATGGCCAAAAGTGTCAGCCCAATGATTCCCGAGACCACAGCAGGGTAGATGATGAATTTGTGTCCGAATCGATCATATATCCTTCCGGAGAACGGCCGTATGATAACCATTACAATCGTCAGGACAAGAAAGAACAGTGAAATCGTTGCCCCCAGGCCAGCTTCTTTGCCTAATTCCCGCAGGAAGCTAACCACTCCGCCAAGCGTAATAGAGAAAAATGCTGTAAGGATTGCAGGTGTAAAGGCATGACGGTCAAAGGCATGCTCCCTGAAATAGCCTTTCTGGATTGTCGACATCTTAGCTGGTTTCCGCGGACCTTTAATGAAAAGGTTCAAAAGTAAGGTTAGGAGAGTCAAACCTACCGAAAGAACGATAAGCAGGTTAAAAGAAAACACCTGCAGCAAAGCAAGCGCCAGCACCGGTCCAAGACTTGTCCCGACACTGGTGGCCATTCCGTAATAGCCAATTCCCTCGCCCAATCGGTGGGCAGGGATGATATTCGTTGCCATCGTCGAGAAAATCGTCGTGATGATCCCAAAACCAATGCCATGGAAAATACGAAGCAGGAGCAGCAGAGCCACTGAATCCTGACCAAAGCTTAAGGCTACAGAAATAGCAATAAAGCCAAGAGAAATAACGCTTAATTTCTTATTGTCCATCTTCTGCATCAAGGAAGGGACAAAAGGTCGGATTGCAATGGCGGAAACCATAAAGACAGTTGTCATCAAGCCTCCCTGGGCAGGATTATTTTTAATGTCCGTGATGAAAGCGGGGAAGCCGGCAGTCAAAAGCTGCAGGCATAGGAAAAATAAAAAAGCCATTATGACAATGGCCGTAAACTGTGCTGTCCATAACCTGGATGTATTCATTTTATTGCCTTCTTTCTATTTGTTTTCCTCCAAAAGTTTTTCGATATTGAATTCGAGGGTGAGTGAAACATCCCTGAATATCTCAAGGCGTTCCTCATCAATTCCATGTGTAATCTTCGTGAAAACCTCCTCAAGATAAGGAGTCACTTCCGCAGCGATTTTGGCGCCCTTTGGCGTAATTTTCACCAGGAAAGATCTCCGGTCCAGAGGGTTGGCGGTTCTCTCAACATTCTCTTGCTTAACCAGCAAATCCAAAATCTTTGTCAAAGTTGCCTGATCCTTATCGGAACGAAGCGATAATTCTTTCTGGGAAATCTCATCGTATTCGCTCAAAGTGCGCAGCACACTCCATTGCTCCGTAGTAATTTGATAAGGTTTTAAGTATAAGTTGATGATTCGCGTCAGCCTCTTGCTCAAACGAACCGAAACAGAGCCGACCGCTTTATCCATCGAAAGATCCATAAGTAAGTCCTCCTTATTGGCCTTTAAAAATCATAACATATTGAGTTAGTTCGTGTAAATATAGTTCGTATACAAACTATATTTTATAAAAAAAGATACCTGGTAATTAAACCAGGTATAATCGTCGTACATTCCTCCATGACTTTCTTATTGAGCCAGTACTGGACAGAATTTGATACATTACAAGTTCGAAACTCCTCCCTTTTCAAAATACCGCCTCAGCCCTTCACCAAGTATATTGAATGTCAGGATTAAGTAGGTGATCGCACTTGCGGTGAAAAATGGTATCCAGAATGCTTTTAACAAGTCTCCTCGGGCGTTTCCTAAAAGTGTCGGCCAATTGAGGCTTGTATTTCTTAATTCACCAAATCCGTAGCTGGTCTGGACAAATACTTGGGTGACAAAGATGCTGAATATTCCCAGCTGGCCAAGCAACAGGGCAACCCTGCCTAAATCGACGCAAAAATTTACGATGAGATCCGGCAATAGATTAGGGACATAGTAATTTTTGAAAAAACGGAACGGTCCGCTTCCAATTGTAATCCCCGCCTCGACAAAAGGAGTTTTGGAGATTGAGAGTATTTTCTGCTGCATGATATAGCTGACTCTTCCCAATTCGATGAGCGCCAGGATGATGACCACCCAGATCATACGATTGGGGCTGAATGTGAAAATGGGGAGGGTGATGAAAAGGATGGCTGCGAAAATGATCGGCAGGCCTGAAGATAGATGATTCCACCAGTTAATCAGCCAGGTGAACGGATTTTTCCAGATGAATGATAATAAAACCAAAATCAGTGATAATCCATATCGGATGATGGTGATAGCAAAGATTAAGAGAATCGTACCTTTTGCCCCGGTTATGAGAATGCTTAATAAATCGCGTCCATCATGGTCGGTCCCAAGCAGATGCCTGGATGAAGGGGGAAAGGGTGCCCTCTCGAACTTACCATCTTCCATTACCATCCTATTTTCCTTTAGGCCATCTTTAATATAGGGTAAATCTGCCCCAACTATTGTTCCTATTAAAAGGATGGATAATAAAATCGTACCGATAATTAAATGCCAGTTTCTCAAAGTCAAAAACCTCCTACCGGGGATCAAGCCGTGTGCTGATCAGATGACTGCAAATTTGGACAAATAATACGATTGCCATGAAGCAAATCCCAAACGAAATGACCACGCTAGGTTCATAGAGTGATTCCCTCCCTATGAAAATCCGCGGCTCAAAGTCGAGAGCCAGCCAGAGGCGGTACGCCGCTCCCTTATAATCGAGCAGGTACTCCAGAAACAGCAGATTCGATAGTATGTAAATCATCATGGTTGACACATTATTCAGGATCGTACCCGCACAGTTTTTCAAGATATGATGATGAATAATGAGCTTTTCAGTGAGTCCTTTAGCTTTCGCCACCTGGACATATTGCTTACCTGCTTCGCTGGAAACAGCTGCTGCCGTAATCTTGCTGATATACATCGCAGGATAGATTGCTGCGAGCATTGAAGGAATGAAGAAATTGAACCATTGCTCATGCCCGAAGATATCAATCCAATTGACATAAAAGATGATGATCCACTGGACTAGCAGGATGATGAAGAAATCGGGAATGGAGATGAATAGCCAAGTCGTCCAATTTCCGAAAAGTTTCCTTCGTTTATTGGAGTTTTTGGAATCAAAAATCCCTTTAAGGACACCTGCAGCCAAACTGAGGATAAAAGCAGGAATGATGATTTTTAAACTGCGGGAAAAGTGGAGGAAAACTTCCTCCTCAACTGGCTTACGATATCGAGTTTCGCCAAAGGTGCCTTCCTTAAACAATCCTTTGGTGAAAGCTGTGATATTGTTTTTGTACTCCTTCCAGGAAAAGTCGTAGGTATACACAACTGTTACTGCCCGTCCTTCTCCAGTCACCATTGCTTCTCTCGGGAACAAAGCAATCAATATCAGGCAGACGCTCACAATGACGAAGAAGCCCACTTTGTATAAAATCTTTTTCAACCCTTATTCACCTCTTCCAGAAAATCCGTTTGTTTCCCAATTCTATTTTTTAAATGTGTAAAAAAGTACTTATACATTAAAGCTTAATGACAGAATTATTCTAAAATTTTATTGCATTCTAAAAAGTTAGAACGTACAATAACATTAGAACACATGAATATATTGGAAGGTGATTTCAGTGGATTATATAAAGAAGACAATGGACGTGAATCTAGAACAGCAAAAGTTGATCTCGAGCCCGCTGCGGGTAAAAATCATTTATTTGCTCGCAACTCAAGCGATGACGGCAAAGCAGGTTGCAGATGAGCTGGGGAAGTCTGCAGGAAGCATCCATTACCATATCCAGCAGCTGTATAATGGCGGGATTCTCGAATTGGAGGAGACGAAGGAAAACAGGGGGATCATCGAGAAATACTACCGCTCAAAAGCCACCCATTTCAACCTGAAGAATGAGGACGGGAAGCCCGTTTCAGAAAAAATTATAAGCCAGTCCACCTATCTTACTTTGACAGAGGAAGACAGGAAGGAGCTGCAGAACGATATCGATTCGCTTTTTTTAAAATACGTTAAAAAATCTGCAGTGAAAAGTGATCAGGAGAAAACTTCATATGAGATTAATATCTCATTGAAGAGAGAAGTGGAGGAGGAAAAATAAGTGGAAAGTGCCATTAAGAAAAACCTTGTCTTGTTCCTGGTTGGAAAGGTGACTTCCGTACTTGGGTCATCGATTTATGCATTTGCCATCGGACTGTATATCCTGGCGGAAACAGGTTCAAGCCTCAATTTTGCGTTCACGCTTGTGCTCAGCATGCTGCCGCGGATTCTGCTTGCACCGGTTGCGGGGACATTGAGCGACCGTCTCGACCGCAAGAAAATCATCATTTTCTCGAACTTTACAAGTGCTTTCTGGCTTGGAGTGATTCTGGTATCCTTTCTATTTTTTACACAGGAAATCTGGATTTTGTATGTCGCAACGACCGGATTGAGCATCATCAGTACTTTTTATTCCATCGCCGTTACCTCTTCGATTTACAACATGGTCGGGCCGGATCATCTGCAAAGAGCGATGTCCTTGAATCAGGCGGCCATTTCCCTCTCTGCTATCCTGGGTCCGGTGCTTGGCGGAGTATTCTTTGGTCTGATTCAAATCCATCTCTTCATGGCATTGAACATACTTACTTATCTCATCGCAGCTTTTGCAAGCATCCTCATAGAATACAATTTATTTTCTAAGAAAACTCAATGTAAAAAAACATCACGTGTATCAGAAGACTTGAGGGAAGGAGTAGCCTATATAAAGGGGCAGCCATTTCTCCTCCATCTTGTCATCCTGAGCGTCTGGCTGAACTTTTGGTTTGCGGTCTTTCCGGTCGCCATGCCGTATTTAGTTCTGACAGTCAAAAAAATGTCCTCCATTCAGCTGGGTTTCATAGAAGGAGCCTTCTCCGTTGGCATGATGATCATGGCCATCATCCTGTCAGCGCGGAAGGAAATCAGAAGGAAGGAGCGATCCATCACAGGGGGGATGGTGTTGCTTTCAGCGACCTTGATGATGATTGGTCTTCCAGCGCTGCCAGGTTTCCTGAGCCTGCCAAATGCAGCCGTCTTCGGATTCTTGATCGGTATGGTCCTGATTCTCTCTGCATCCATCATGTTCATCAACACACCTGTAAGCGTCCTTTTGCAAAAAAACACACCTGACGAGTATCGTGGAAGGGTCATGGCCCTGCTCGAAACAGGTTCAAGCGCCATGACTCCTGCTGGATTCATCTTGTTTGGGTTTTTACTGGAAAAATTGCCTGTGTGGCTGTTGTTGGGTGTATGCGGATTGAGTTTGTTTGCGGTCGTATTCTATCTTTACCGCGAAAAGGTGTTCCTCACATTACTGCGGGAAGAAGATCAGCCTAAAGCGGCATCTATCTAAATGAAAGTAGATTTCACAGTGTTTGAAAATAAACGGAAAAATTCCGTTTAAATTGGAAACTCCCCTAAATTTTTTTAAAAATAAGGGGAGTATTTCCGTTTATTTCATTAAAATCGTTCAATATTGACTTATTTATAGCAACTAACCGGAAACTCTCCGCTTATTTCTGCTACAAAAGCGTCCTCTATATACAATAGCCGGAAATTCTCCGTTTAAGAATCTCATGCTACACGAAGAATGATAACAGACAAAAAGAAAAGGATAAGCGGGTGCGCTCATCCTTTTACCATTCCTTAGGTTCGTAATTCAAGTCGCTGAAAAGCTGCCTTTTTTCTTTCTTATTCAAGTCCCGCCATTGTCCGATAGGCAGGGTCCCGAGATGGATGTTCATGATTCGGATGCGCTGCAATCTGACAACTTGATATCCAAGGGTTTCGCACATGCGGCGAATTTGCCTGTTCAATCCTTGTGTAAGGATGATATTGAACTCATATTTGGAAAGCTGGACGACTTTTGCAGGCAGTGTTTTGGTCCCAAGGATCCTAACACCTTCTGACATCGCCTTGACGAATTCAGGCGTGATCGGCTTGTCCACTGAAACAATGTACTCTTTTTCATGCTTGTTTTCGGCTCTCAGGATTTCGTTGACGATGTCTCCGTCATTCGTGAGCAGGATTAGGCCTTCTGAATCCTTGTCGAGGCGTCCGATATTGAAAATCCTTAGCGGGTGATTGACAAGGTCGATGATATTGCCTTTCACATGCCTCTCCGTTGTGGAGGTAATTCCGACTGGTTTATTCAAAGCTATATATACATAGTTTTGTGCCACCCTGATTTCTTCGCCATTTAGCTTGACGACATCGCCAGGTTCAACCTGGCTGCCGATTTTCGCCACTTTTCCGTTGATGGTCACGCGGCCTTCCTCAACGAGACGGTCAGCTCCGCGTCTCGACGTTTTTCCTGTTTCGCTGATGAATTTATTGATACGCAGGGTAATCCCATCCTTAAATATGAAGTATACATTTAAGGATATTCCACTGTAGATTTATTTTCAAGCTTTCCAGCAGTCGGCAATAAAAACGGCAAGCAAATTGTCGATTCTGGCTCAACTTATATTATAATGTTCAAAAACGCTTTAAATGTGGAGGAATTATATTGGTAGATGTCCTGACAGAAATAGATATAAAGTCACCAGTTGATGAGGTTTCTCGATATGCATCCAATCCTGACAACGCTCCGGAATGGTATGTGAACATTGATTCTGCTGAATGGATCACTGAAAAACCTTTGAAAATTGGTTCAAAGATTGCTTTTAAAGCAAAATTCCTTGGCCGGGAACTGGCTTATATATATGAAATCGTGGAGTATGTCCCAGGAATGAAAATGGTGATGCAAACCTCAGAAGGGCCATTTCCAATGAAGACTACATACATCTGGAAAGCGATAGATTCAAAAACAACACGGATGACTTTGAGGAATCAGGGTGAACCGTCTGGATTCTCCAAACTAATTTCGCCTTTTATGGCTTCTATGATGAAAAAGGCAAATAGGAAGGACCTGAGAAAAATAAAAGAAATAATCGAAGGATAAGGAAAAGCATCAAAGAAGGGAATGGCTTCTTTGATGCTTTTTTATTGTCCCTTGCATACTTTACTAAAAAAACAGAAGGTGTGTGCTGGGATGAATGAAGGACGGTTAGACAAGATTTCACTGCCAAAGGATGCAGGGCCGCATGGAGATGCCAATATCGAATGGTGGTACTTTTTCGCTTTTTTGAATGGAGACAAGGGCGGCCGGTATGCGGTTATGGCATCATTTTTTCGTGTAGACGAGCTTGAGGTTGGCAAAGGGCATTATATCATCCATACTTTGATCGACCTGAACAGGAAAAAACGCTACAATTTTTCAAGTTTCGATACAAGGGTTAAGCTTGCGATGCTCGCCATATATTTGCCTTTCTACCTTTTGCTCCACCCAACAGATAGGAGGATTTGGAGACTCTATAAACAGTTGCTTAAGGGCGAGACACCTGCTCCACATAAAATGTTGAAGACTGCGAAAATCAATCGGAATCCCATTGAGTTGATTTATGGGAGCCACATGATGAACTTCATAGGGGAAGAGGCAGTTGGCTTTGAGGTGCTTTTGAAAGAGACAAATTCAGAAGTTGAGCTTGAATTCACACCAATGAAGCCAACCGCACTGATCGGCGGTGACGGGAAGCCGGATGATTTGTACTATTACTCTACTACGAGGAATTCTGTGAGTGGAATGATAAAGACGGATTCGAAAACGGAAAGTGTAAGCGGTACTGGCTGGTTTGATCATCAATGGGGACGGAATTATTCCTTGGTTAAAGGGGCAGGCTGGGACTGGTTTGGGCTTCAGCTTAGCGACGGGCGTGAGCTGCTGCTTAATCAAATGCCCTCCGGAAAGCCGATGGCAAACCTTATTGAAGAGGATGGCAGGATCCATTTTACGAGAAACATAACTTTTCAAAAGGAAAAGTACTGGAAAAGCCTGAAAACAAATGCCAGGTATCCAGTAGAATGGGAGATTCGCATTCCCGAACTTGGAATCGAGCTTCATGTTGAAGCGGAATTCCCAAACCAGGAAATGTTGATCATTGGCCCCATTCAGGCCATTTGGGAAGGGGTATGTAAAGTAACTGGCAGTGAAAAGCTGGCAAATGGAAAGAGCAGGTCACTAAAAGGAAGAGGCTTTATGGAGCTTGTGGGATATGCGAACTGAAAGGGGGAACCTTGTTGCGGTTAGCAAGGTTTTTTTCGATTAAGAAGAGTTTTATAGGGAGAATAGCAATGGAATCATTCAATAAAGGATTAAACACCCCGAAAATGGTCTAAATAAGTAAGGAAAGAGTTGGTAACTTAAGGGGCTGTTATATTTGTTGAAAAAGATTGCTTTACGAATAAGGCAAAGCATGTGGCTAAAGCCAGTTATATATAGTGTACTTGCATTCCTGCTGGCATTGGCCGTGATATATATCGATCATAATGAACTCGCCCAGGGAATAGTGCCTTCGTTCCTGCTGACAAATGTAGATTTGGCACAGACGATTCTAGGTTCTATTTCCGGTGCTCTGCTGACGATGACGACGATTACTTTTTCAACGATCATGGTCGTCCTGACTACATATTCATCTCAATTTTCTCCGAGGACTTTGAGTAACTTCGTCGAGGATCCTGTTACATTGCGTGTGCTCGGAATCTTCATGGGAGGCTTTGTCTACTCGATCCTGTCGCTGCTGTTCATGAGCGAAACGTGGTATGAGAGCGAGGTCATTTCGGCTACGGTTGGAGTTGTCATTGCGTTCATCTGTCTCGCCTTCTTCGCCTATTTTATCCATAATGTCGCCACCTCCGTCCAGGTCAGCACATTGATTAGGGAGATCACGGAAGGTGCTCTGAAGGTGATTAAAAGTCAGGAGGATACATTGGAAAGTGAATACACGAATGTGATTGATGACAGGAAGGATGCTGGTTTCACCTATGAATTTGTGCGGGATGTAAAATGCAGGGGGTTCGGTTATGTCCAGCTGACTGATTATCAGGGACTATTGGAATATGCATCTGAAAACGAAATTGGGGTTGAAGCCAACTTCCTGAATGGTGATTTCATGACAGAAAACAGCATTGCTTTCAGGGTCCATCATAGTGGCGAATTTGATAAGGATATTGATGCTGCCTTGAATCATTTCTTAAGACTCGGAAAAGAACGGTCATCAATCCAGGATCCTGAATTTGCACTCCAGAAGATTGTGGAAGTTGCCTTGAGGGCCATCTCTCCGGGAATTAATGATCCGAATACGGCTAGGGTCTGTATCTCCTATTTAGGCATGGCTCTGTCCCACTTATGCCGAGTCCGTTCAAACGGACGGTATATAGCTTATTATGATGAAGATATGCAGCCAAGGATTATCGGGAAGCAAAAACGCACGATGGATATCCTATATTTATCTTTTTATCAGATTGTTCATTATGGAAGCCAGGACTTTTCCATTCTGACTGCTTTGATCGACGCGTACCTGCTGATCGGAAAAACGGAGGATGAATCCTTGAAGAAGAGCGTATGGGAGCTGTATATATACAGCATGGAAAAATTCGATTCTAACGAATTGGAGGAGTTAGACCAAATCTATTTGAATGAAAAAAAGAGAGAACTGTCAACGGTTCTGGGGATCGCCCTTTAGTGTCCATTGGTGTTTTAATACAGAAATTGACAAAAAACCTCAATTTTGTGGGTCATATGGAATAATCTCATTGTGCCTGACCAGTGTTCTTTGTTATTTTAGTAGAAGAACTGCACCAATATATTACAACAGACATTCATGCGGCGTGGCACAGGAGGATAAATTTTAATGGGCAATAAAGGGAAGATCACACGATTCACCGGTTTATCGATAATTATTTTTCTTCTGTTAGCAGAGCTGATGGATTGGCTGACATCGTTTTATTTTTCCATAAGTGAAAAAGAGGGCTTTTTGGTTGATTTGGCTGTATCCTTCATTTACATCGCAGTGGTCTTCTTCGTAATTAAGGGACTTAAAAATGCAGCAGAGGATTTGAATGGGCATAAAAAAAGACTTAAAAGCATTTTTGATACCCTCGATGTCGCAATCTGGTCACATGACCTGAAAACAGATACATTGCTAATTACCTCTGGTATCGAAAAATTATACGGCCATTCATCTGAAGAATTTTACCAAGACAACACTCTCTGGAAAAAAGTCATTCATCCTGATGACCTGCACATATTAACCGAAAGGGAAGCTGGGTTATCAAGAGGGGAAGCAGTCACCAGTATATACCGGATCATCCGGCCTGATGGAGAGGTGCGCTGGATTCAGGATAGAGGCATCCCTGTCATAGATGAGAATGGAAACTTCATTGATTTTACTAGTGTGCTTTTCGATATCACCAACCGGCAGGAAAGCGAAGGCCGATATCGCAGCCTTGTGGAAATGTCCCCCGATTTGATTGCAGTGTACAGCAGAGGAAAGCTGGAATATATCAATGAAGCCGGATGCAAGCTTTTTAAGGCGGAAAGCCCGGTAGATTTGATCGGTCAGCCCATCTCCAGGCTGATTCCGCCTGATGTACTGGCTCATATAAAAAATCGTGAACTGGCAATAGGTGAGGATTTTGAGGAAAAATTATGGTTTGAATTTAAGGCAGTTCAGTTAGATGGGACTGAAATCGTGGTTGAGATGTCGGCAATGCCGATTTTATATGAAGGAAGAATGGCTGAACAAATTGTCGGCCGGGATTTGACTCAGCGCAAAAAAGCGGAAAGAACGATCAAATATATGGCCTATTATGACGTGCTTACCGGCCTGCCGAATCGTAATATGGTCCGGAAGCACCTGAAAGATTCGCTATCTAAAGGGAATGAAAGGCTCGCAATTCTGTTCCTTGACCTCGACCGTTTCAAAATTATCAATGACACGAAGGGCCACCGTTTTGGTGACTTACTGTTAAAAGTCGTCGCCAGCAGGCTGAAAAATGCAGTCAAAGAGCAGGGGCTGGTTTCGCGTCAGGGCGGTGATGAATTCATCATTGTCCTTAAAGGTCTTGGGAAAGATCAAGTCAGCGAAATTGCTGATAGGATTCTTGAAGAATTCGGTACGGGGATTACAATCGAAGGCCAGGAGTTCTTTGTGACTCCAAGTATTGGCATCAGCATGGCACCAGAAGACGGCCAAGATGAGGAAACACTGATCAAGCATGCGGATACCGCAATGTATCTCGCAAAGGATCGCGGGAAGAATAATTACCAGTTTTACACCAACCAGCTGCACGGTCTTTCCTCAAGAAAAATGGAGCTGGAGAATGGCTTGAGGAAAGCGCTGGAGCAAAATCAGCTCACGCTTCATTATCAACCGCAAGTTAATCTGGAAACTGGAGAAATCATTGGTGTGGAAGCACTTGTGCGCTGGATCCATCCGGAGAATGGCCTCATTTCACCGGCTGAATTCATTCCCCTTGCTGAGGAAACGGGATTGATTGTCCCGCTTGGGAAATGGGTGCTGGAAAAGGCGGCTGCCCAAAACAAAGCCTGGCAGGAGCAAGGCTACAGACCAATCCCGATGTCAGTGAACATTTCTGTACGCCAGCTCCAGGAGGATCATTTCATTGATAGTGTAAAACAAGTACTGGCCGATACGCAGCTGGCTCCAAAGTTTCTTGATTTTGAGATCACAGAAAGCGTCATGCAGAACAGTGAGAAGACAGCGTTGATACTTGATCAACTGAAGGAGCTGGGCATTACACTTGCAATTGATGATTTTGGTACCGGGTATTCATCGTTAAGCTTACTGAAGCATTTTCCGATTGATAAAATCAAAATTGACAAATCTTTCGTCGATGACATCATTCACCATTCCAACCATGGAGCGATGGTCAAGACCATCATCGACATGGGACATAATCTGCAATTCGGGGTTATTGCTGAAGGCGTCGAGGAAAAAGAGCAGGTTGCATTTTTGCTCAAAAATGGCTGCATGGTCGGACAAGGCTATCATTTCAGCAAGCCGCTTCCGGTTGAGCAAATGGAAGAATTGCTTCTTAACAATGTGAAACATGAAGGCATTCTGCAATAGCGGAATGTCTTTATTTATTTTCCCGCCGTATAGCGAAGCCTGAATGAGAGACGCTAAGGCTAAAAAGGAGTGGTGGAAATGAATAGGATAATCATGTTGGCAACACTGGTTTTTACTCTCTTTTTAGCTGGTGCAGTGGAGGCGCAGGGAAATGCTGAATGTGAAAAATTAGAGAAAATGTTCAATACAAGTGTGGAGACCAAAAATGGTGTTTGTAAAGTAGAAATACACCGTCAAAGCATCAAACCGACGAATATGGGGAAAAAACTCTCTCCAGAAATGATGGAACTTGCCTTCCATTTCAGCTTTGAGCATAAGGATGGACAGACTGCTGTCATAGGCGAACTCGCCTTGCTGCAGGAAGAGGTGAACCCAGTTTTGGACGAGTTGCGTAAAGGAGAACTCGAAGTAACCGCCTTGCACAACCATATGATGTTTGAAGAGCCAAGAATTATGTATGTCCACTTCCAGGATCTCGGCAATTTGGAACAGCAGGCAAAAGCGATTAAAGCAGCGATCGATAAGACGAGTAAATAAAATACGCCTTTTTTCAGCGAGAAACGAACTCAGTAGCAACAGCGGAATATTTTCGCTGTTTTTTTTCGATTGGATTACAAATAATAAACAAGGATGTTTAACAGAAGTCCGTTTAGGCTATTACACTTTCGTATACTAAAGAAGGAGGATAACTTCTGTGAATGATAAATACAAACCATTATTTGATTCATTTACGTTCAAGAATGGCATTAACCTGAAAAATAGACTTGTGATGGCGCCGATGACCAATTTTTCGTCTAACGAGGATGGAACGGTAACGGACGCAGAGGTGGATTATTACGTCCGCCGTTCGAAGGGCGTTAGCATGGTGATAACTGCGTGTACATATGTAACCCGCAATGGGAAAGGATTTCATGGTGAATTCGGAGCCGATACTGATGAAATGATCCCAAGCCTGAAAAAGCTGGCAACAGCAATTAAAGCTGAAGGTGCTAAAGCGGTGCTGCAAATTTTCCATGGCGGCCGCGAGTGTCCTCCAGAGCTTGTACCTAACGAGGAGATCGTCAGTGCAAGCGATGTTCAATCAGAGCGTAATAGTGCAAAGGCACCGCGAGCATTGACCGAAGAGGAAGTACAACACATCATTGCCGCGTTTGGCGAGACAACCCGCCGGGCGATAGAAGCAGGCTTTGATGGCGTCGAAATCCACGGAGCCAACGGCTATTTGATCCAGCAATTCTTTTCTCCTCATTCAAACAGACGTGATGATCAATGGGGAGGCTCCCTGGAAAAAAGGATGGCATTCCCGCTGGCAGTTGTTGATGAAGTGAAAAAAGTAGCCGCTAAGCATGCAAAGGAACCGTTCATTGTCGGATACAGATTTTCACCGGAAGAACCGGAAGAGCCTGGAATCACGATGGCTGACACCCTGCAGCTGATTGATGCCCTCGCCGAAAAAAATCTGGACTACTTGCATGTTTCGTTAAATGATTTCTGGTCAAAGCCAAGAAGGGGTGTCGACGATGATCGTTCGAGAATGGAAATTATCCACGAACGAGTCGGCGGCAAGGTTCCTGTCATAGGAGTCGGCTCGCTTTATAGCGCAGATGATGTCATCAAAGCATTTGAGACGGGAGTACCATTGCTCGCGTTAGGCCGTGAACTGATCATTGACCCGGATTGGGTAGAAAAAGTTGAAACTGGCCGTGAAAATGAAATTGAAACAAAGATTGATACAGGTGCCCAAGCCCGGCTTGTCGTTCCTGACCCATTATGGCAGGCAATCATCAATACACCAGGCTGGTTTCCGGGAATTCAATAATAAAAGTTGCTTTAAAAGAACCAAAGCTGCTGCTTTGGTTCTTTTTATCGTGGAATTTAATGGGGGCTTCTCTTAGCAGAGTGGTTTATTGGCGAAGTTCACAACTTTATTGGCGATAATTTCATTTTATTGGCGAAACCACTCCATTTATTGGCGAAAATCTAAATTTATTGGCGAACTGGAAATTATCATCGTTTTTTTCCAGTTCGAATTGCCATGAAAGTGTAAGATATATCACCGTAAGCAGCAGCTGAAGTCTTTATAATGAAAATATGTAAGGGCTTACATTTATTTAAATAACCTGAATCTACCTTGACTGACGCAGCTTTGCCAGGACCGATTACGGGAGGGGATGTATGTGTTGCTAACGGAAGAACAGAAGTTGTTGCTCGATATTTTTGAAGAAATGAAAAACCAGGGACATGAACAGGTCATATTCAATTATGACAAGGCAACTGGATTGAAGTCGATTGTCGCCATCCATGATACGACGCTCGGCCCGGCGCTTGGGGGATGCCGGATGTGGGATTACGAATCGACTGAAGAAGCGCTGCGTGATGTTCTGCGGCTTTCGAAAGGAATGACCTATAAATGCGGGGTTTCGGGTGTGACTTATGGAGGCGGGAAAGCGGTCATTATTGGTGATCCCAAGTCAGAAAAATCGGATGAACTTTTTCAGGCTTTCGGCTCATTCATCGAAACTTTGAAGGGACGCTTTTACACAGGAACGGATGTCGGAACGGTCGGCATGGATTTCGTTTCTGCCTCAAAGCAAACATCCTACCTTGTTGGCTTGCCTGAAGAATATGGCGGCAGCGGCAATTCAGCTGTTATTACGGCCTTCGGTGTGTGGAAAGCAATCAAGGCAACGGCGAAAGAGATTTTTGGCAATGATTCACTGCTAGGCCGGCGAATTGCTGTCCAGGGTCTTGGGAAGGTAGGCCGCTTTCTCGTCGGCCACCTACATGAAGAAGGAGCGAAGCTGATCGTCACCGATATTTTTGAAGAGAATGTAAAAGAAATCAAGGAGCAATTCCCGGATATTGAAACAGTTGATTCTCTCGAGATTTACAGCGTAGAATGCGATATCTTTTCACCAAATGCATTGGGGGCCGTCATCAATGACCTCACAATACCGAAACTCAAGTGCCTGGCTGTTGCCGGAGCAGCGAATAATGTGCTCGCAGAAGAACGGCACGGCGATATGCTTCACCAGAAAGGTATCCTCTACGCACCGGACTACGTGGCGAATGCAGGCGGCTTGATTCAGGTAGCGGATGAATTGCATGAGTACAGCAAGGACCGGGCGTTCAGGAATGCAAGCATGATTTATGACATTTTAGAAAAAATCTACAAAATCTCCAAAACTCACGATATTCCAACATATAAAGCCGCAAATATATTAGTAGAAGAGAAAATTGTAAAGATCAGCAGGATTCAGAGCAAGTATACAGGTTAAACATCAGGAGGTGAAAAGCATGCGCTATAAAAGCTTTACAGATGTCATTAATCTCGCACGGACTAGGCCGCCTGTAAAAATGAGCGTCGCCGCAGCACACGACCGGGATGTGCTTCAAGCTGTGAAGGAAGCTGTAGAAATCGGAATCATCGAACCTTATCTAGTCGGTGATCCGCAAAAAATATTTGCACTGGCGAGGGATATTGACTTTTTTGTGGGGGAATATCCAGTTTATCCTGCCTATACAGAAAAGGAAAATGCGTTTGTTGCCGCAAAATTGGCTAGCGAGGGACATGTGCAGATTATCATGAAAGGCTTCGTGAATAGCACGCCATTTTTACAAGGGGTGCTGCATAAAGAACTGAAATTAAAAACTGGCACAGTCATCAGCCATATCTCCGTTTTCGATATTCCGGGTGCAGATCGGCTGATCAGCATGAGTGATGGCGGTATCAATATAGCGCCAGATTTTCAGCAGAAAAAGCAAATCATCCTTAATGCCGTCGATTTCCTCAACAGAATTGGAATCGACTCACCGCGGGTTGCGATTTTAGCAGCCAACGAAAGAGTCAGTGAGAAGATGCCAGTGACAGTGGAAGCCGACCATCTGGCTATGCTGATGAAAAATGAAGCGAGCAGAGAGCTGTTGATAGAAGGACCGCTTCCGCTCGACCTTGCCATTAGCCGGGAATCGCTTCTCCATAAAGGGTTGGACAGCGAGCTTGAGGGAGCAGCGGATCTGCTTATCGTTCCAAGTATTGAGGCAGGAAACTTCCTTGGCAAGGCGATTACCTATTTTGCGAAAGGGACTATGGCAGGAATCGTGCTCGGTGCGAAAGTGCCGCTCGTATTGAACTCACGGTCAGATACAGCAGAAGCAAAATTGGCTTCGATTGCACTCGCTGTCTTAGCGGCATCCAACACAACGGTCAGCGTTTAGATAGGAGAGGTATGATGAAAATCCTAGCGGTAAATCCAGGCTCCACTTCTACCAAGCTAGCAGTGTATGAAAATGAAGATTTACTTTTTGAACAGACCATCCGCCATCCTGATGATGAAATCATGAAGCTTCCGGAACTAGATGACCAGTTGCCGTACAGGCTTGAGTCCATCGTGGAAGCTTTACGGTCGCAGGGCTTCAATCCTTCACACCTGGACGCAGTCGTTGGCCGGGGTGGAATGCTGAAGCCGATGGACAGTGGGACGTATCTTGTTGATGAAAATCTGCTGAATGACGCCCGCTCTGGGAAATATGGCAATCACGCTTCAAACCTGGGATCAATAATCGCAGCTGAAATAGCTGACTCTCAACAAATACCCGCCTATATCGTTGACCCAGTATGTGTAGATGAACTGGTTGTGGAAGCAAGGATTTCGGGCCTGGCTGATATAGAAAGGAAAAGCCATGTCCATGCACTGAATATTAAGGGTGTTTCTCGTAAAATTGCTGTACATCTTGGAAAGGTTTTAGAAGATACCAGTTTCGTTGTTGCCCATCTTGGAGGCGGCATATCGGTTGCAGCGGTACGGAATGGACAAATCATCGACGTCAATAATGCTGAAAATGAAGGTCCATTTTCACCCGAAAGAGCAGGCGGACTGCCGGCAAAACAGCTCGTACAGCTTTGTTTTTCAGGGAAATACACTGAAAAAGATTTGCTTCAAAAAATGACAAAGCAGGGTGGGGTGTTTTCCTATCTAGGGACTAAGAATCTCATGGAAGTTGAGGATTGGGCCGCTGAGGGTGACCTAGAGGCTGCCATGGTTTTGAAGGCAATGGTACATCAAATCGTAAAAGAGATTGGCGCGATGGCCACCGTACTTGAAGGTGAGATGGACGGAATCATCCTAACTGGGGGAATCGCCCATTCAGATAGGATTGTAGCTTTAATTAGAAAGAAAATCAGCTTTCTAGGGAAAGTTTTCGTCCTGCCAGGTGAAGCGGAAATGGAAGCATTGGCAGCAGGTGCTTTACGAGTGATGGGAGGAATCGAAGACGCGAAAATCTATTGAAAAAGGCATGGGCCCATGTGATGAAAATGGGGCTCATGCCTTTTTATTAGGTCTGGTATGACCACAGATTTATTCAGAAGCAAGCTGACTTTCATAGACTTTAACATTTGCATAGATGGCAGATAAAATTGGAGCCTCCAAACCTGATTTCTTGGCATTCTCCAGCAAATAGCCAAAAAGGTGATCCGCTTCGGTCAGGAGTGATTTCTCCATATCCCGCTGCAGGGAGGACTTCATACCATGTCCGATTTCATTCATTTTTCCAAGAGTGGCCTCGATCGCTCCTTCAGCGAGTGGTGCATCGAGTCTCTCCATGATTTCCGCAGCTTCATGGACCAGTTTATGAATTGTATGCCAGCCATGCTCTTGATCGCGAATAGGGCCGATTGGTGACCTGAACAGGGAGGTGATCCCGCTTAATGAAGTGATGAATAAGTACTTGTGCCACATTTCCTGCTGGATTTTTTCAGAAAGACGAAAGCTTGCCTTCGTACCGCTGAATACATTCTCCAGCTGTAAAATCCGTACTGTTTTTTCGCCAGTCCGCTCACCGAAAACAAGGTCATGGATCGGGCTTGTTTGAATGATTTTACCATCCTGAGCCAGGGTGGTCTCGATAAAGCATAGGCCTCCAATGACCTTTTCTGTCCCGAATGCCTTGATCAGCACATCAAGATGAGCCATTCCGTTCAATAATGGGAGGACCATCGTCTCTTCTCCTACATAATGCCGGATGTCCTCAATGGCGCCTTCCAAATGGTAGGACTTTGTAGAGACAAGAATAACATCATATGGTTCAGCATTTTCTCCCGCCAAAACCGTTTTAGGTTCAGGGACATGCATATCTCCGTGAATGCTTTCCACCACCAGCCCATTTGCACGAAGCTGCTGCTGGCGCTTTTCACGCACCAAAAACGTGACATCTTCTCCTTTTTCCAAGAGGCGGCCGCCAAAGTAGCCGCCAATTGCACCTGCACCTACGATCAATATTTTCATATCCATAACCTCCTTGACTATGTAAAAGCGCACGCCTGGAATCAAGCGTGCACCTGGTATTGTCTTATTAATATGCCAGGAAGGCTGCTAAAAACCCGCCTGCTGTAATAAGGACAATGATAATTTTTGTGAAAAAGGGAAGCTGCTCTTTCCCTTTTTCATTAACCTGGCTTTCCTTCTCATTGACTGATTTGCGGTATTCCGGACTGCAGCATCCGCTCATCGTTACGCCACCTGGTTATAGCTGGAGATATCCTCTTCAAGCGGGATATTTTTTGCCCGAGCTTTCTTGGCAGCGTTGAAGAAAATGACCGTGATGACAGCTGTGACAATTAATGCTCCGATATTGGATACTGTCAGTGATTGGCCGAATCCGATTTGGGCATTAAGGATATAGGAAGTTGTAGCTGCTGTCATGAACATACCAGGAATCATCGCGATCCAGTAGTTCTTCTTGGCGATGAACAGGTACATGGCACCGACCCAAAGCGCGATGACCGCTGTTGATTGGTTAGCCCAGGAGAAGTATCTCCAGAGAAGCGTGAAATCAATTTTTGTCAAAGCGAAAGAGATCACGAATAATGGAACAGCAATCCAAAGACGGCTAGTGATTTTCTTCTGTGAAAAATTGAAGTAATCAGCGATGATCATACGCGCGCTTCGGAAAGCAGTATCACCAGAAGTGATCGGAAGTACGATTACACCAAGTACAGCAAGTGTACCGCCGATTGCACCAAGCATCAATGTTGAAGCTTCACTTACTATTGCAGCAGGTCCGCCGTTAGCAAGCATGTCGTTCAAGCCGTTGTAGCCATCGAATAAGCTCATTGCCGCAGCAGCCCAGATCATTGCGATGACACCTTCAGCGATCATCATGCCGTAGAAAATTTTGCGGCCATTCTTTTCATTTTGCGTTGTACGTGAAATGATCGGCGTTTGTGTTGCATGGAAACCTGACAGCGCACCGCAAGAAATTGTTAAGAACAATAGCGGGAAAATCGCTGCATTACCAGGATGGAAATTCGTTAGTGATAATTCAGGAATCGGTGCTCCCGTGATAACAAGCATTGCACCTACTCCGACTGCACTGATCAACAGCAATGCCCCAAAGATCGGGTAGAAGCGGCCAATGATTTTATCAACAGGAAGCAATGTCGCTAAAATATAGTAAACAAAGATTGCTGCAATGATGATTCCCATTGTTACCTTTCCGTCCATCAATGTATGAAGCAAGCCAGCCGGAGCTGTGACGAAAACGGTTCCAACTAATAATAAAAGAAGAATCGCAAATGCATTAACGACATGCTTCATGAATTTACCCAGGAATTTTCCTGCAAGTTCAGGAAGGTGTGCGCCTCGGTTACGGATTGAAATCATACCTGTAAGGTAATCGTGGACAGCACCAGCGAAGATAGCGCCAAGAACGATCCAAAGGAAAGCAACCGGTCCGTAAAGTGCTCCCATGATCGGCCCGAAAATAGGTCCAACACCAGCGATATTAAGAAGCTGGATCAAAGAGTTCTTTGCTGTGGACATTGGCACATAGTCAACGTCATCCTTATGTGTATAAGCCGGAGTGTTACGACCTTCGTTCACTCCAAAAACCTTTTCAACAAACTTTCCATACGTAAAATAACCAACAATTAAAAGTGCAATACCAGCTAGAAAGGTATACATATGAAACCTCCTCAAAAGAAAATTGTATGCGTTTTCATTAAGTATAATAGAGAAGGTGGAATTGTGGCTGTTTTGTGAACAAGATGCAGGAAAATGAGCCTGAAGTGCAAAATATGTCGATTGAAATGCAAAAAAGCACCCTTAAGATGCTTTAATGAGTACTTATAATTCCAGCTGAGTCCTCAGTGACTTTACATAATTCCGGCTGACTGACAGCATTTCCTCCCTGCCTTCAATTTCCAGTTGATAGGCGCCATTGAACCATGGTGTAAGGCGGGTGACATAATCCAGATTCACAATATAGCTTTTATGAATCCGGAAAAAGGAGTATGCTGTAAGCCGGGCTTCCAGATCTTTTAAAGGAATCCTTGTTTCGTATTCCTTTGTTTTCGTGATGATTTTTGAGTATTTTTCTTCTCTCGATATGTAGAGGATATCCTTCGGATCCAGATAAAAAATCTCGCCATCCCCTTCAACGGCAAGCTTGCCAGTCTGCTTGGCAGACTCTTGTTCAGCTGGCATCAGAAAATGTTTCTCAATCCTAAGGATCGTTTCTTTCAGCTGATTCTCGTCATACGGTTTAAGCAAGTAATCGACAGCTTCATATCTGAAAGCCTCGGCAGCAAATTGCGGATAGGCCGTTGCAAACACAATCAGCGGCGTTTTTTTGAATTCCATCAACGCTTTCGCCGCTTCCATTCCATTCATTTTTGGCATTTCAACATCCAGGAAGACGACATCAGGATAAAACTGCAAAGCTTTCATGACTGCAGCTTCACCTGACTCCGCTTCTCCAACAACCTGGATGGAGGGGAAGGATTGCAATAAATGCTTCAGTTCATCCCGGCTGTATAATTCATCATCAACGATCAGAGTACGTATCATCTTATCCATCAATCATTCCTCCGCTTGTGGAATCGTAAAGGAAACCTTCGTGCCTTTTCCAGGCTCACTATCAATCCGCAATGAGGCATCTTCCCCAAAGTTCATCGTAAGTCTTCTATTTACATTAAAAAGCGCGATTCCGCTTCCTGTTTCAGAATCTATTATTTGTTTGCCTAGCAGATTAATCCGTTCCTGGTTCATTCCCTGCCCATTATCGTTCACTGTTACAATCGTGCTTTTAATCCCTTTACGAATGGCTATATGAATTTGGCAGTCATGATCCATATCCTTAATTCCATGTTTTACGGCATTTTCTACTATTGGCTGCAGCGTCAGCGGCGGGATTTTTACAGGCAAAGCGTCCTCCTCTATATCGTAGGTAACCCGCAGCTTTTCTACAAACCGCGTCTCTTCAATGGATAGATAGGCTTTCACGTGAGCCAATTCCTGCTCAAGAGTCGTCATTGACACGGTAGTTGCATTTAAATTTTGTCTCAGGAAATGAGATAGAGAGACAAGAAGCATCCGTGCTTTTGCCGGATCAATCCTGATCAGTGAGGTGATGACATTCATTGTATTGAATAAAAAATGAGGACTGATCTGAGCCTGAAGGGCCTTAACCTCAGCTTCCTTTGCAAGCTGATAGGCCTTATCGGCTTCAGCGATTTCGAGCTGGTTGCTGAGCAGATTGCTGAGCCCGGATATCAGTTCAATGACGACATCGGTAATTTCCTTTTCCGATTTAAAATAAAACTTCAGCGTGCCTATATTTTCCTCGCGCAGTTTCAATGGAGCAATCACTGCTGCGCCAAGCGGACAGCTTTGCTCGCGGCAGTGGATCGTTTCATCATTGGCGACGACCAGTTTTCCGCTTTTCAGCACATCCCTTGTAATCTGGGTCTGGATAGGGCTTGTTGAGCGGTGATGGTCATCAGCAAGACCAATATGGGCAAGGATTTCATATTGGTTGGTGATTGCCACCGCGCTAGTCTGTACTTCGTTGTGTAAAATCTGGCATACTGCCTGCGCTGAATCCTGATTGATGCCCTTGCGCAAGTAGGCGAGTGTCTGGTCGGCAATCCTCAGCGTTTTTTGCGCTAGCATCGCTCCAGTCTTTTCCTCCTCGGAAACCACATTCTTGATTACCATTAAAAATAGAGCAGACCCCAGCCCATTTGCGATGATCATCGGAACACCGATTATTTCAACGAGAGTTTGAGCTTGTACATAAGGCTTGGCAATCAATAGGATAATCAGCATTTGAACACTTTCGGCAATCGCCCCGACCAGGAAGGCGGTTCTTAGGTTGATATTATTTTTCTTCTTCTGAAAACGGCCCGCGATGATTCCAGCCACGATTGCCGCAAGTCCGCACGCAAGAGCAGTGAATCCGCCGAGCGTGAACCGATGCAGACCCGCAATAAGGCCGGCACCAATACCAACCTTGTAGCCGCCAAGCATCCCGGCAATTACAATCCCGATGACACGGGAATTAGCAATGGCTTCATCCGAAGCCAAATCAGCTGCCCAGGGGTTGAACTGGAGATTATCCGTTGAAAAACTCATCCCGGAATATGTACCAATAATCCCGAAAAAACCAAAGAATAGAATGGCAAAATATTGCTGGCGCCGGTTCAGGGAATCATGGTAAATCAATCCCCTGAAGAAACGGAACCTCGTTAAAATGAAAGCAATCGTCACGATGATGCCAAGCCGCTCCAGCATCGTAATGAGTAATTCGAACATAATATTGCTCCTCAGGAAGTGTTTGCACTTATTTTAAATGAATGATCATGAAAAACAAAGACACATTGTCTGAGTTTTATATGAAAATAAGCCTGGCATGTTGCTGCCAGGCTTTGGAATCCCCATTTCGCTTCTACCAATAGGGTGGAAGAAAGTGAATTATAGCGAAGAACTTATTTTTATAGCGAGTTTTTGATTTTTATAGCGACTTTCTGATTATTATAGCGACTTTTTTATTAATATAGCGAACTGGAAATTCAAGCTTGTTTTTTCCAGTTCGCCACCTCTATAAAGTTCTACTTTATATTAATATTCCCGCTAGATACATCAGCATTGATTTCGAATTTGCCGCTTCCGTGTTTGCCGCGCAGGCGGTTGTCAGATTGTTCTTTGTTCTGAAGCGGAAAATCGCTTGATATGTTCCCGCTGCTTACTTTTCCATTCAATGTAAAGCCTGCATCTTCAGGCAGATCCAATCCGATATAGCCGGAGCTGACGTCCAGGCTGACATCATCCAACAACTGGTCCATCTGGATTTCCAGCTTGCCAGATGAAACATCAGCATCAACCTTGCCAGAATAGTTTTTGACATTAACGCTTCCGGAGCTGACATCAAATGAACCGGATTGAGCCTCGATCGAGTTCATTTCAACCTCGCCTGATGAGCTCTGGTTTACCAATGTTTCAACATCGAAATTCTCCAATGTGGCCCTTCCCGAACCGATATTGAGTGAAAGATCTCTTAGCTTCATAGGGTTGTCGGCAGATTCACCTTTAAAAACAATCTTCCCTGAACCGAGCTCGATGTCCATATCCTTTTCATAATCTTCAGGGATATAAACTGTCATAGTCGTCTTATCCATCTCAAACCAGTTGAACCAGAAAAAGCCTTTCCGTTTAACAGAAACCTTTATTTCATCACCGTGTTCCTGAACTTTGACCGTTCCTTCCCCTTCCAACTCGGCGCGGACATCATCGCGGTCCTCTGGCACAATCACCGTCTCGACGCTTGATACATCAATACTGATTTTATCCGTATCATTGGTTACCTTCACAGCATCTTCCGCTTGTGCAAAGTTCAATCCGCTCCCATCGAACAAATAATTCCATCCAATATAGGCCCCGGTAATCACCAGGAAAATAACTAAAATCCGTTTCATTTATAAAAACTCCTCTCAAGTTTCCTTCTATATCCAGAATAAGGGGATTCGCTCTGAACCCCAATGCACCTCCGATTTAAATCTCGATAGGACCTGAGGCGTATTTTAGAATAGGCCGCTTCTCTTTTCGAGAAGACTTCAGAAAAAATTAGATTAAGAAAGCCAAATGAGCATGAACAAAGAAGCCGGATTCCGTACTGCTTGGGAATCTGACTTCTGGTTGATTTAAGGTTAGGACTTTGCTTCAAAAAGTTTAGCTATTTCTACAATGGTTTCGACTGATTTCATCATGTTATCAACAGAGATATATTCGAACCTTCCATGGAAGTTTTCTCCGCCTGTAAAAATATTCGGTGTTGGCAGTCCCATATAGCTTAGCTGTGAACCGTCTGTACCGCCGCGGATCGGTTTGACGATCGGTTTGATGCCGAGGTTTTCCATTGCTTCATAGGCGATATCGACAATTTCCTTCACCGGTTCGATTTTATCCTTCATATTGTAATACTGGTCACTCATTTCAAGATCAATGCGGGTCTCGCCATAAGTCAGTCTCAATTCATTGGTGATCTTCTGCATCAAGTCCTTGCGTGCCTGGAAGCTGTCACCGTCAAAATCTCGGATGATATAGTGAAGCGTTGTTTCCTCGACATCACCGTTGATCGAGCTAAGATGGAAAAAGCCTTCATATCCCTCGGTGTGTTCCGGTGCTTCTTCTGCAGGAATCTTGCTGTTGAAATCCATGGCGATTTTGGCTGAGTTCACCATTTTTCCTTTTGCTGTTCCCGGGTGGACGTTCTTGCCTTTAAAAGTCACCTTCGCGCTTGCTGCGTTAAAGCTTTCATACTCCAGCTCGCCAAGCGGTCCGCCATCGATAGTATAAGCGAACTTCGCATTGAAAGCTTCAACATCGAACTTATGAGGGCCTCTGCCAATTTCCTCATCTGGTGTGAATGCAACACGAATCTTACCATGCTTGATTTCCGGATGCTGAATCAAATAAGCCATCGCTGTCATGATTTCGGCGATTCCAGCTTTATTGTCAGCTCCAAGCAGCGTCGTTCCGTCAGTGGTGATCAGGGTATGTCCTTTATACTGAGGCAGCTCCGGAAAATCAGCAGGAGACAGGATGATATTCTGTTCCATGTTCAGGACAATCTGATTGCCATCGAAGTTTTCAACAATCTGTGGATTTACATTTTTGCCGGTAAAATCAGTTGCTGTATCAACATGAGCGAGGAAACCGATCGTTGGCACATTTTTATCCGTATTGGCAGGAAGGGTGGCCATCACATAACCATGGTCGTCAATACTGACTTCCTCCATGCCGATTGTTTTCAACTCTTCGACCAGCATATTGGCAAGCGTTAGCTGTCCTGCTGTCGATGGGGTGGTTTCACTGCTTTCATCCGATTGAGTATCCACTTTTACATATGAGGTAAATCTTTCGATAATCTCGTTTTTCATTTCCTGTCATCTCCTATTTACTATGTATATTTTCATATTAGCACAGATCGACTGGAACACCATTTTAAAAAGAATGAAAATTCCATTTTTTGTGAGTATAATATATAGAAAAGGAGGCTGGGAAAGATGGGTTACGTGTTTACGGCTATTGTGCTGTTTGTGGTGTTTTATTCGATTTTTAAAATGATACGGTCAGGGAAAATGCCAAGCAATAACTACACCCCATTTGACGACCTCACGGAAGGGAAAAAGAAAGAGGATTGATCCTGTTTATGTGAAAGAGTCAATCACAATCAAAAATATCTCAAGCTTCTCTGAAAAATCAATCAGACTGGAAAAATGGCTGAATATGTACTTTTCACTTTACATATATAAGAGTTAAGGCTAGGATAAAGACAAATGAATATCGATGTACTACTAGGGGTGCCCTGCTGCGGGCTGAGAGGAAGACGCTAAGTCTTTTAACCCTTCGGACCTGATCTGGGTAATACCAGCGTAGGAAAGTAGTGTGAGAGAAGTTTTCTTACTTTGCTTTTAAGCCAGGTCCATTTATGGATCTGGCTTTTTATTTTGAGATAAGAAAGTATATTTTCTACTTCGAGAATTGTCCAGCTCCAGCGCCTAGCCCCTCGAGTCGCTTCGGTCCGCCCAATGAAGTCAAAGAACGACTTCACCGGTCGCCCCTCCAGCGCTTGTCGGGGCTGACCAAGGCGCTTGCGTGTTATTTCAAGGAGGGATCAGGATGGAAAAAAGAGAGATTGCTGGCTTGCTAGAAAAAGTCAGGAGTGAGAATCCGCTTGTACATAATATCACCAATGTTGTGGTCACCAATTTTACGGCTAATGGACTGCTGGCGTTAGGCGCATCTCCCGTGATGGCCTATGCACACGAGGAAGTTGCCGATATGGCAGGCATGGCGGGGAGCCTTGTACTGAACATCGGAACATTGCGCCCGGAAGTTGTAGAGTCGATGCTGCTTGCAGGGAGTGCCGCAAATAAACATGGAGTACCAGTCATTCTTGACCCAGTGGGCGCGGGGGCGACTGCTTATCGGACCGAAACAGCAAGAAGGCTGATGCAAGAATTAAAGATTTCGATTATCAGGGGAAATGCTGCGGAAATAGCGAATGTTGCCGGTGAAACCTGGAGCATACGAGGTGTTGATGCCGGAGAATCAGATAGGGATGTAATCGAACTGGCTGAATCAGCTGCTCAAAAATTGAACACGATTGTGGCTTTGACAGGGAAAGAAGATGTTATTACAGATGGGAAATCAACGTTTGTCGTCCACAATGGACACCCCATCCTTACGAAGGTGACAGGCACTGGATGTCTGCTGACATCAGTTATTGGGGCATTCACAGCAGTGGAAAAGGATTTTCTCAAAGCAGCAACTGCTGCACTGGTCATATATGGAGTAGCAGCCGAGGCTGCCGCTGATAAAAGCGCCATGCTTGGACCGGGAAGATTTCAAGTGGAGCTCCTGAATCAGCTGTACCTTTTGGATGCTGAGGAAATTTACAATAAGTGTTCTTTTGATAAAAGGAGGTAAATGAAGATGAACAAAGCATTGACAATCGCAGGATCGGACAGCGGAGGAGGAGCCGGAATCCAGGCAGACCTGAAAACGTTCCAGGAGCTGGGTGTATACGGAATGTCCGCATTGACAGCAGTAACAGCGCAAAACACTCTTGGTGTGCAGGGAGTTTTTCCAATGACCGCAGAGGCTGTGGCGAAACAAATCCAATCGGTTGGAGAGGACATTGGGACAGATGCCATAAAGACAGGGATGCTTTTTAACGCGGAAATCATTGAAGCGGTCGCTGGAAAAATAAAGGAGTTCCGCTGGGAAAGGGTCGTGATCGATCCAGTCATGATCGCAAAAGGTGGAGCTTCACTGCTTCAGCAGCAGGCTGTTTCAGCTCTGAAAAAACATTTGCTTCCACTCTGTCTCATCATCACTCCGAATATTCCTGAAGCTGAAGTTTTAACAGGCATGTCAATTAACAGCATGGATGAGAAAAAAGAAGCCGCAAAACGAATCCATGAGCTTGGCGCGAAAAATGTGGTGATAAAAGGCGGACATGATGAGGAGGCGGTTCAATCTGTTGATGTCCTGTTCGACGGCAGGGATTTCACCTTTTTTTCCTCTCCAAGAATCAGTACGAAAAACACCCATGGTACGGGTTGTACTTTTTCCGCTGCGATTACGGCACAGCTGGCGAAAGGGGCTTCGGTTCAAGAAGGAGTTTCTGTGGCAAAGGAGTTCATCCAGGCTGCCATCGCCAACCCGCTGCCTATCGGGAATGGACATGGACCTACCAACCATTGGGCCTACAATATGCAAATGGAAAGTGGGGTCAGCTCATGACAAGAATCAGTCCTGAACAAATGAGAAGCATGCTGAAGCTTTATTTTATTGCTGGCAGCACGAATTGTTTTAAGGATCCTGTTAAAGTGCTTGAAGAAGCGATTCGCGGGGGCATCACGATTTTTCAGTACCGTGAAAAAGGAGAAGGCTGTCTAGAGAAAATTGAAAAGCTGGAGCTGGGCAAGAAATTACAAAGACTCTGCCAGGGCAATGGCATTCCCTTCATTGTGAACGATGATATTGAACTTGCCCTCGAGCTTGATGCGGATGGTGTTCATATCGGCCAGGAGGATGAGGACACTGCTCAGGTCCGCAGAAAAATTGGAAATAAGATACTTGGAGTTTCTGTACACAATCTGGAGGAAGCTGAAAAAGCAAAGCTTGCAGGTGCGGATTATTTTGGGGTTGGGCCGATTTTTCCAACTGCAACAAAGAAGGATACAAGAGCAGTGCAGGGAACAGTATTTCTAGAGCAGCTAAAAAACTTTGGCGTACCGATTGTCGGGATCGGCGGTATCAACGCGGACAATTCAGGGGCCGTAATGGCTGCCGGTGCGGATGGAGTATCAGTGATCACAGCGATCAGCCAAGCTGAAGATGTCAAAGAAGCAGCAGTCAGACTTAAGGAAAAAGTACTACGGAGGTAGAAAATGAGACAGACACAAAAGCTTACCCTCACCGCCATGTTGATGGCGATAGGTACATTGACCAGCCATATGTTATTCATCCCGCTCGGAATCGTCAAGATATTCCCGGTGCAGCATTTTATCAATGTTTTGTCAGCCGTGCTGCTTGGACCTTATTACGCTGTTGCCCAGGCATTTGGCATCTCTTTACTAAGGAATATGATGGGCACAGGTTCAGTTTTCGCTTTTCCTGGCAGCATGATCGGTGCTCTTCTGGCTGCCTATTTGTATAAAAAGACAAAGAAAATGGAGTTTGCTTTTGCGGGAGAAGTAGTCGGCACCGGTATTATTGGAGCGATTGCCAGCTATCCGATTGCTACATTGTTCCTTGGTAAAGAAGCAGCTTTATTTGGAATGGTACCGGTATTCTTTGCCAGCTCGCTTGCAGGTGCGGCAATTGGCTTCGCTCTTCTGAAAGTTTTCATGAAAAATGCAGCAGGAAGATTGGAGATGACCAACAGGATGTAGTCTGGAAATGATTTCATCCTGTAGCCTTTAGCTGGAAAACGGAGAACTCCTGCTATATGATTATAAATAGATTCATATATACCAGCTGAAAAGGGTGACAATTCTTGAGCACAGAGAACAAGCTTGGATTGGTAGTGGACGTTGAGACAACTGGACTGGGTCCGGATTCGGATGAAATCATAGAATTAGCGCTTAAGCTGTTTTCTTTTCATGAAGAGACAGGGAAAATTATTGATATAGTAGATGAAGATTCATATTTGAGGGAGCCACTGTCGACAACGGCACAGAGAAACTATGACAGGGCGTACCGAATTCATGGAATCCATTATGATATGGTCCGCGGAAAAACATTTTACGATGAGAAGATTATGGATTTCTTCAATCGCACCGATGCGATTTTTGCGCATAATGCTTCCTTTGACAGAAGCTTTTTATTCAGGATGTATCCGGAAGTCAATGAGATGAAGTGGTATTGCACGATGAAGAATGTCCAATGGAAGAATCATGGCTTCCCTAATAGCAAGCTGCTCACTTTATTGCAGGCGCATAATATTTCAAAATTCCAGACACACAGAGCGATGGATGATATTACATATTTGACGGAACTCTTGAAACAGCAAAATCCGAACGGTGATTATTATTTAAAAGAAGTGCTGGAATATGGCCCGATGCGCAAATACCAGCCTGCCCAAAAACAGAGAAGAAGAATGTTTTACTAGGAAAGGTGCCTGATTCAGGCACCTTTTCACTATTTATAGGACATACACATATACGCTCAGAAAATGGGCGGTGCTTCCGAGCATGATGAAGATATGGAAGATTTCATGGAAGCCCAGGTGTTTGGATCGAAGGAAATCAGGCTTCAAAGCATAAATGACGCCGCCAATCGTGTACATGATCCCCCCGATTACCAGCAAGGAAATTCCTCCTTTGCTGAGCACAGAGGAGAGGGGAGAAACGACGAAAATAACCATCCAGCCCATGACAATATAGATAGAGGTCGACAGCCATCTCGGACTCCTGAACCAAATCATCTTAAAAAGAATTCCGCATAGTGCAGCGAAAGTGATGATGCCGAATAATGTCCAGCCTGTCACTCCATTGAGACTGATCAGGCAAAATGGAGTATAGGTACCGGCAATCAGGACGAAAATCATCGAATGGTCAATTTTCCTAAGGAAGGCGATGACGCTATCTTTGCTGATGACCATATGATAGGTAGCGGATGCCGTATAGAGAAGGATCATGCTGATACCAAAAATCGTGACGGAAGTAATAGCGAGTGCCGAACCTGTCTTGATCGAAGCTTTGATCACGAGGGCAAGGAGTCCTGCAAAGGATAATAAGGCACCAGCCAGATGGGTGAGGCCGTTGATTGGTTCGCGGATGTAGCTGTTCATTTTTAAACCTCCATATCATTAAATGTAGTTTTAATAACTATATATAATAATATATGCATAACGATATGTAGTCAATATTTACGTCTTTGTTCTTTTGCATTATAATAATATAAAAACATGAGGAGTTTATAGTGGATAATTTAGAACAGTTGTTAACTGAACTCAATCTTGAAAATAATATCTCGCTTGAAGACATTCCGGAGATCGATTTGTATATGGATCAGGTTATCCAGCTATTCGAAAAGAACTTCGGCAGTTCCACGAGAAATGAGGATGAAAAGGTCCTCACGAAAACAATGATCAATAATTACGCGAAGGGGAAGCTGTTTTTTCCAATCAAGAATAAAAAGTATTCGAAGGAACACTTGATCCTGATCAGCCTGATTTATCAGCTGAAGGGCGGTTTGTCCATACAGGATATTAAGCAGACTCTCGAAGGGATCAATGAGAAGGCTTTGTCGGGTGAAATTCCACTTGGCCCTTTTTATAAAAGTTTCTTGAATCTGCATGAGAAAAACATAGAGATTTTTAATGAGGATGTTCTTAAAACTCAGCATGAAGTGAAACGAGAAGTGAAGAGCCTTGAGGCAGAGGAACCAGACGAGCTTGAAACGATCCTTCTGATTGCATCGCTCATTAATATAAGCAACTTTTACAGAAGGACAGCGGAAAAGCTTGTTGACAGACTTGCAGCTGAAAAAAAGAAAAAGGACTGAACAAGGGTGTATTTGACAGTAATTGAAGCAGCAGAATACTTATCGATTCCGGAGAAACAGGTGGAAAATATGATTTTCCAAAGAAAAATAAGAGCCATTCACGATGGAGAACAATATTTAATCTACAAGGATCAATTCAACACCCATTTGAAACAGGTAGAGAAGTATAAAAAGCTTGTTGAGGAAATAATGAATGAACCTGTGCCGGAGGATATCGACATTAAAGATGAGGATTAAAAAAACGCGAAAGGACTGATCCTTTCGCGTTTTTTTGTGCTTTATGGGTTAATTTTCTGGCTAACCAATGAGCTTTAGCTTTTATTGCCTTGTAGCCCGGTCACTTTATCTTCATGCTTGATTGGCAATTGAACGACCACTTCTGTCCCTATATCAGGTTCGCTTTTGAACTTAATTGTGCCATTATGGGACTGAACGATTTTGAAGCTGACTGTCATACCGAGGCCAGTACCTTTTTCCTTGGATGAATAAAAAGGTTCACCGATTCTTTCGAGAAGCTCTTTCGATATTCCTACTCCCTGGTCTTTGACCATAACCGTTACCATGTTGTCATGGTTTTGAAGTGAGATTGTGACAACATCTCCGGCTGAAGATGCTTCAATTGCATTCTTTACGATGTTGATGAACAATTGCTTGAGCTGATTTGGCTCACATTCAATCATGACAGGATGACTTTGGACATGGAATTCGATTTGGATATTATGCAGGCTCGCTTCTGATTTTAAAAGAGAGATAACATCATGCAAAATGACCTGCATATCGGCTTCCGTATATTTGATTTGCTGCGGCTTGGCCAACAACAGCAATTCGCTGACGATATGATTGATCCTGTTCAGTTCGTCGATCATGATCTGATAATACAGCTGGTGCTTTTCATCTTCCATCTGCAACAGCTGGACAAGGCCCTTCAGGGAAGTGAGCGGGTTACGGATTTCATGTGCCACGCTCGCGGATAGTTCACCCACTACGGATAGCTTGTCCGTTCTTCGCAGGCGCTCCTCTGTTTGGCGAAGCTCGGTAATATCCCTTGAGTTGCAAATGATTCCGGCAATTTTGTCATTTACAATGATCGGCAGGGACGTGCTTTGGAAAATCAATGGCTTACCGTTCTTGTGAAGTAATTCGAGCTCAAACATTTGTGGACGATGATTTTCCACCACGCTGGCTACCTTTTCTAAGATCATCTGTCTTTGGGAGTCAGGAAGCAAGTCTGCCAGGTTCCTTCCGATAAACTCTTCCTTGCTGAACCCAGTAATTCTTTCGAACTGAGGATTCAGGTTGGTAATTGTTCCATTTAAGTCGAGCATAGAAACAATATCCAGACTGTACTCGAATAATGATCGGTATTGCTGCCTGCTCTCTTCGAGAAGAGTTTCAACATTTTTTCGTTCGGTAATATCCCGGCCGATGATGACAAGTCCTTGTCGGCTTCCATCTTCATTAAAAAGAGGAACTTTAATCGTATCGAACGTCTTAGTCGTTCCATCAGGCTGCGGAAGTACCTCTTCGACACGGATGATTCCTCCTGCTTTCCATGCTTCTTCATCGGAGATCTCACAATATCTCAATGCATCGCTGAAATAATTGCTATACTCCGCAAGCTCCGAGTCTTTCTTTCCTCTATAATCAACATTTTCGATATCAAACAATTTCAAGCCAAAATCATTGGCTTGAATCCACCGGCCTTCGCCATCCTTGAAGTTGACGAAATCGACCATTGAATTGATCAATGTGGATAAACGCTCTTCTTCTTCTTTGGAGGCACTCAATTCCTCCATCTTCGAGATGAAAAAATAGAAAAACCAACCTGCCAGCAATACATATAGGACTTCCTTCGTATGTTCGATAACGGCAACAAATTCAGAAGGAGCGTATAAATTCAGCAAATAGTTTGTACCAAAAATCCAGGCCAGGCTCATTATGAAAAAGATTAGGACATATTGCTTTTTCTTCATCTCTTGACTCCTAAAGTAAGCATCAAGCTCACGCATTTTGAAATTAGTGTTACTTTTCTATAGTAGCACAATTTTGTTCTATAAAATTAGGATTATTTTCAATATATCTTCTGTTCTAATTGGAAAATTATACAAAGGACCGAAATCGAATCCGATCCTTTGGGGATTTCTTAAAAATCTCCATCAGTTGCTTGAAAAGGAATATTCAAACGGTTTTCAACAGTGCGCAGCCTCTGGTTCAAACGGTTTAAACGGCGTGTATGACGTTCATCGTTCTGATTTAATCGGGTAATTTCATTGTTCAAACGGCCAATCTCTCTGTTAAGCCGGGAAATCTCTCTGTTTTGGCGGCCAATTTCTTTATTCTGCCTATCCAGCTCTGTCTTTTGAACTTGTAATTGCCTTTCAAGCTGATTCACTCTTCGCTCGAGAGCAGGCTGTCTTTCGTAATCATACGGATCCTGCTGATGCGCATAATAGTTAAAATCATAATGAGTATAAGGATCAAATTGATTCGGGTTGTAGCCATAGTGTTGTTGATACATGCGGGCACACTCCTTTTTGTAAAAAATCTGCCTGAGAGCTGGCGATAAATTCTCTATAAAGTATGTAGGTGAAAGCGGAGAGTGATAGGCATTTGCCTAAAGAAGGAAAAAACTGGTGTTACGCCGAATGGATAACCAGGGGGTGTGCACAAATTATGGAAATGTCGAATTACTATCAGAATCTTAGGGATAAAGTGGGAAGTGACCTTATTTTTATGCCGAGTGTGGCAGGGATCGTCAGGAATGAAGCTGGAGAAATCTTATTCCAGAACAAAGGGAATGGTGAAAAATGGAGCTTGCCTGCAGGAGCGATCGAACTAGGAGAAGCACCGGCTGAAGCCGTTGTCCGTGAAGTCTGGGAGGAAACAGGGCTTCATATTTTACCAGAAAAATTACTCGGTGTCTTTGGCGGGAAAGAGTTCCGTTATGAATATCCGAATGGCCACAAAGTTGAGTATGTGGTGTTCGTATTCGATTGCAAACCCGTTGGGGGAGAGCATAATCCCATCGACAGCGAAACTGCGGAACTACGTTACTTCAGTTCGGAAAATAAGCCAGAATTGGCACTGCCTTATCCTGAGAGCATTTTTGTGAAAAGTGATAGTGAAAAGACTGAGTTCCAGTGGGACGATGGATGGATGAGGAGCCTTCAAGGCCGGGGGAGATGAAGTTGTGGATTGCAAAGTAAGAAAGGGCACTATTCATTATGAAGTCATTGGGGAAGGATTTCCCTTGCTGGTCCTGCATGCTATGGGTACGGACCATCGTTCCATGAAAGCCTGGCTGGAACCTGTTTTTAATAAAGTCGAAGGTTTTCAAAGAGTATATATTGATGTACCAGCGCATGGTAGAAGTGCTATTGACGATCATGTGAAATCGACCGATGACATGCTCGAAAACCTGCTTGATTTTATTGATGATACTTTTGGGGAGAGAGAATTTTCACTTGTCGGTGTATCGTTTGGCGGATATTTAGCTCAAGGGATTTTTCATGACAGGAGGTCCCAGGTAAAAGGGATTTGTCTATTGGCACCGGCACTTCACCTAAAGAAGAGGGATGTACCTGAAAGAGTCATTTTAGAGAGGGATGAAGACTTACTTTCCAGTCTTGAGCCTGATATCCGGGCTGCATTCGAGACTCTATTCATCTATCAAAATGAAGCGGCATTAACTGCCTTCATGAAGGAAATCCAGCCTGGCAGGCTTTTAGCCAATCGTGAATTCCTTGCTTCGGATTGGAAGGCAAAACGCTATTACCTGGATGAGGAACCTTTTCACAATGTGCAGACTCTTCCAAATTCTGCGTTGTTTATTCTCGGGAAGCAGGATTATATTTGCGGCTATAAAGATCATTTGTTTTTACTAGAAAAGTTCCCGAATTCCACACTGGCTGTATTGGATCGGGCAGGGCATATGCTGCAAATTGAGAAGCGTGAAGTTGTTCAGAATTTAATGGCGGATTGGTTGAGTGGCAGTCATTAAAAAGAGAGCGCGAATATGCGCTCTCAACCTTTCCGGAGTTGTTCCAAAATAATTTGTGCTTCATAACCGGCGGCAAAATCAATGATTGTCGCTTCTTCGCCTTTGATTGCTTTTACAAGATTATCAACCAATGAATCTGTCAGGGAGTGGTCAGCTTCCAATGGCAGGATTTCCTCGCCAAGTCTGCCGCCTTCGAGTTGCCCCCAGTTTAGGAGTGATAATGTTCCTTCATCACCATAAGCTGTGAACGCAATTTCCTCTTTGCCGGCAATTTGACTCATGCCATCAATCAGAACCGGAGTCCCGTCTGCCAGCTTCAAGATTGCTAGGATTGCACTTTCACTCGCGTGCGGATCATCAGGGAATTGAATCTGGACATCCTTTACCTCTACCGATCCGAAAATCTTTTGCAGCTGCTGGATGAAATGGACGCCAACCTCAAGAACATAGCCACCCTGTTCCTTGCTCGCAACCCATGCATTCTGCTGCCATGGACGTGGCCATTGCGGGAAGTGCATCTTCAATTGAACCCTTCTCAGGTTGCCAACATAGTTACTCTTAATTAATTTTTCGAACGTCTTGCTGCCAGCGCTATAGTTCAACGGGAAGTTCATCGCATGAAGGACACCTGCATCCTGCGCCTGTTTTAATAGACTTTCAGCTTCCTCTACAGAGTTTGCCAGCGGCTTCTCGCAAAGAATATGTATTCCTTTCGCAATTACATCAGATGCTACGGCATGGTGGAACTTAGGGGGAACAGCAACATAAACAAGATCCAACTGCGAGTTCTCAAGCATTTCTTGATGGTTCGTGAATGCCGGAACCCCACCAAGTTCGGCTGCCGTTTCCTTCACTCTATCTTCAGCCGCGTCACAGACAGCCGCAATATCCATCTCCGGGTGTTCTTGAAAACCTTTAATCAAACGCTGGCCAATTGCTCCAAGGCCGATTACTCCAACTTTTATCATGAGGGACCTCCAATAATTCATTTGAAAACTATTATACAGATAATTTTAATTATTAAATAGTTTAGTGAGTCGAAGCAATAAAAAACGCTGCCAGTTTTCGGCAGCGTTCCTATTCATTGTTAATCAATATCAGGTTGGAACCCGATCAACTTGGCCTTTTTATCAGCTTTAGGATCTGCGTCTGGGAAGGTAATCACGGATGCGATATAGTCCCATCGCAAGAACATGTGGGTGATACAGGTTTCCTCCACCTGGTCTTCGTCAGGAATCGCGGTTCCATCTTCCTTCTGGACTGGAGTCCGCTTATAGCAAGGGTTCTCGACCCAAATCCCCATATTCTCAGCATGTACAATTTTTACAAGATACCATTCATCTGGCTGGTAAATTCCCGTAATATCGCCAATCATGCTATCGGGAAAATTTTTAAGTTTAATCTGGACCTTCTGGTTAACATAAGCATCTAAAAACATGAGCAATCTCCTTTCAATAAAAAACTCATCCTTTACCTACTTCCTTTTTCAGCAAAAAATAAACATGAAAAAAAGGCCAATTCAGGCCTTTTACATAAACAACACCATTAAATCTTCATCATAATAAGTTCCATCAATCCGCAAAGCATTCTTTTCGACTCCATATGGTTCGAAGCCTAGAGAAGCATAAAGTTTCTTTGCAGGCTCATTGCTTGAGGTCACTGTGAGGTGAATCTGTTTCACGCTGCTTAATTCTGCCGCTTGTTTAATGGCTGTTTTTACAAGTTCCCGTCCAAGACCCCGACCACGTTGTGAGGAGGTCACATACATGGCAAAGATATACGCCCGGTGCTTCAGCTTCACTTTTCCTTCTGGAACAAGTGTCACGACCCCGACCAGTAGGTTTTCGTCAAACGCGCCAAATGTATAAGTGAATTTACTATCTAGCCTTTGCTTGTAATCTGATGCTTCATAATACATCTCATCCTCATAACTCGAGCTGAATGCCTCAGGGTTCTGAAGCAAAGCCTCATGGCGCAGGACCCGATAACCTTCAGCATCCCCGCCATTTAATCGTCGAATTTCCATTATGCTCACCTCTGTAAAATTGTTGATGTATAGAGTTCGAGATTTATTACCAATTTCCTTTAAAAAAGAGAATTTGTATTTAGGAGAGAGTGAATTGCAGGGATCCTTCGTGTGATAGTTTGGAGGCGAGCTTGGAAAAGCTGTCAAAAGATGTGAGAAATTTAGATAGGTTCACCATCAAAAGGAGAAAAGCTGTCACAAGATGAGTAAACTTAAGACAGGTATGACATCAAAAGGAGAAAAGCTGTCAAAAGAAGAGCTAACTTAAGACAGGTTTGGAGGAAAAGCACAAAAAGCTGTCAAAAGAAGAGCAAACTTAAGACAGGTTCAGCATCAAAAGGAGAAAAGCTGTCATAAGTCCGAATCAGCACCAAACAAAAACCTTCCCGACAAACCCGGGAAGGTCAAAGTTACACAAAATATTAAAGCTTAAACGAGCTCTTCAGCGAAACAATGCGGTTGAAGACTTTCTTGTCTTCTGTTGTGTGCTTTGGATCGACGTTGAAGTAGCCGTGGCGGAAGAACTGGAATTTGTCCTGCGGTTTGGCGTCCTTCATGTTTGGCTCGATGTAGCCGTTCACGATTTCCAATGATTTTTCATTAACCTGATCCAGGAATGATTTTTTTTCTGCCTCATTTTCGCTTTCTTCTTCATCATCAAGAATAAGCGGCTCATACAGGCGGAATTCTGCAGGCAGTGCATGCGTTGCGTCTACCCAGTGCAGTGTTCCTTTTACTTTGCGGCCAGTAAAGCCGGATCCGCTCTTTGTTTCTACATCATAGGTGCAGTGAAGCTCGACGACTTCACCATTTTCGTCTTTGATGACGTCATTGCACTTAATGAAATATGCATGCTTCAGACGGACTTCATTGCCAGGGAAGAGGCGGAAGTACTTCGCTGGCGGATTTTCCATGAAGTCGTCCTGCTCAACATAAATTTCACGTGAGAATGGAATTTTACGTGTGCCCATTTCCGGGTTTTCCGGGTTGATATCTGCGTCCAGCCATTCCACTTCGCCTTCAGGATAATTCGTGATGACGACTTTCAATGGACGAAGCACGCCCATCGTACGTGGGGCCTTCAGCTTAAGGTCTTCACGAACAAAGTGCTCAAGCATTTGTGCGTCAACAGTTGAGTAGCCTTTGGAAACTCCAGCTGCTTTTACAAATTCACGGATTGCTTCTGGTGTGAAGCCGCGTCTTCTCAAACCGGAAATTGTCGGCAGGCGAGGGTCATCCCAGCCATCGACATATCCTTCTTCAACAAGCTGCTTCAGTTTGCGCTTGCTCATGACCGTGTTCGTCAAGTTGAGACGGCCAAATTCGATCTGCTGCGGTGTTGCTTCCATTTCACACTCACGAACAACCCAGTCGTATAGCGGACGCTGGTCTTCAAACTCGGTCGTGCACAAACTGTGGGTAACACCTTCCAGCGCATCCTCGAGTGGATGGGCAAAAGCGTACATTGGGTAGATGCACCACTTGTCACCTGTGTTGTGATGTGATGCATGAGAAATACGATAAATGACAGGGTCACGAAGGTTGATATTTGGTGATGACATATCGATTTTCGCACGCAATACCTTTTCGCCATTTGCGAATTCACCATTGCGCATCTTTTCGAACAGCTCAAGGTTCTCTTCTACCGAACGATCACGATATGGACTTTCTTTTCCCGGTTCAGAAAGTGTCCCGCGGTATTCGCGGATTTCATCCGCTGACAAGTCATCGACATACGCCAATCCCTTTTTGATCAACAGGACAGCTCGGTCGTACATTTCATCGAAATAGTCAGATGCATAGAACAAGCCTTCCCACTCATAGCCCAGCCATTCAACATCTTCCTTGATGGCATCCACGTATTCCTGGTCTTCCTTCAGCGGGTTCGTGTCATCGAATCGCAGGTTTGTCTTGCCGCCGAATTCATCTGCAAGGCCAAAGTTGATGACGATGGATTTTGCATGACCGATATGTAGGTATCCATTTGGTTCAGGAGGGAATCGGGTCACGACTTGATCGCGCTTGCCGCTCTCCAAATCTTCCTTAATGATTGTTTTTATAAAATTAGAGTTCTCTTCCAATTAAATCAGCCTTTCCTTTGATCAGTCTCATTATCTTTATTTTAATGATTACTATAATATATTTCCACTGAACTATATAGTAATAAGAAAAAAGCGGAAAAACAAGTGGTGAAATAGGAAAAAGGTGCCTTGAATCAAGGCACCTGCAGATTATTTGGCTAAAAGATTCCGAATGACTTCGTATGTCAGATTTGGAACGATTCTAACAGAGTAGTCGATTTCCATTCGTTCGTATCGTTTATGGGCGTCAAGCCCGTATGGCCCTATGTTGATGACTGGTACGTTCAACTCACGGATTTCCTGGTAATCCACGAAAAATTTCGATCCCCAGCTAGGGTTGTTCCGTGACGCAGAGTCCAGCGCTTCGTCATCATCGCTTAATGCGACAAAGCTCATATCAGATATATAAGGAAAGAAACTGCGGACGACAATCGGTTCCTCGTATTCAGGCTGAACCGCTTCAACAGCAGCGTCCAAAGCTTCAATCAGATTTCGTTCATCCTCGGTATCACCAGCGACTTCAATCCTTGGTGAGTAGAGGGAGGAGTAGAAGACGATGATGGCCGGACTCTGGTCGGGCATCCACTTCCAGGCTTCCTCAACGACTCTTGCAGCATACATTCTCAGGTCGAGGCTGGCATCGAGAAGAAGGTCATCCTTGAATTCCACCATATGGGCGGTGTACTCAGATCCATGGGCCTTAATGAGTTCGGCTTCCATTTCTTCATACGTCATCACCCGCGGCTGCCATTGCAGTTCCCTGCATGGTTCGCCGATGATTTTGCAAAATTGGAGGTAACGTTCCTCGTACAACTTCAAGGCTTTTCCAAAAGCAATATGAGCTTGTTCTTTCAGCTTTCCTAAAACATCCTTTGGAGTCCAGGAGTGGATGAAAAAATTATAATATACATAAGCAGCCAGTGCCGTTTGGACGGTATAGTTTGGTTTGAGGTCCATCTGCTTAAGGGATACGGGCGGCATCGTCGTCTCGCCGAACGCCTCATTGCAGAGTTCAGGATTATAGTCGATTTGTCTGGTCAGTTCAGCTGCAATCAAGTTGGGATCGAGACCTTCAAAAGCAGAGCCAACATGGGTTTCAGATCCCGTGATGTAAAATGAAGGCAGCAGCTTTCCGACAGTTCCTTTATAGATATAGCGGTTCTTGTCTCCGGCATATCTTGGGGAAACAAAGTCGCTGTTTACCGCCGCGACATATTCAAAACCATGCTCTTCTTTCCAGGTCTTGAGGTCCTTGACACCAGAGAGGATTCCATACGAGCTGTCCTCTTCATCGCACTCTGCCAAAAAGACAAGATTGCCATCAAGTTCCTCCGGGTGCTCGGAAAAGTATTTCAGTAGATAAAGATTAGAAGCGACGCCGCTCTTCATATCAAGGACCCCGCGTCCGAACATCCAGTCTCCGGATCTCGCTTGTTCGCTGACAAGTGGAGGCAGCTTTTCTTTTTTTAACTCAACAAGCAGCTGGTCCGGGTCAAAGGCCAGGTCGGCCAACTGTGTAAAATCATCAATTCCCACTGTATCAAGATGGCCCATCAAAATGACAGTGCGGTTGCTGGTCCCTTTTGTTCCTTTTACAAAAGCCATGACATTATATCGTTCGAGTACATCATTCTGGGTTTGAGGTTTGATTACATGTGTCGGATTCTCTATAAAATAAGGAAACGATGAAATCATCGTATAAAGTGCCTGAGCAATCTCGTTTTCTCCATTGGTATTGACAATGCTCCCGATGTTCACAAGCTGCTTCGTATAAAATAAAACCTCATCCCTGCAATTAAGCATCCAAAGCATCCCCTTTCAGAATATTCAGGATTTACTATCAAGCTAACGTATATCGTTGTGAAATACAATAGAAAAAAATGACTAAGGGAATTCTTCTATTGTAATAGTTGAAAAAAGGTGTGCATTGTTTAGATTGTTAAGTATTTCACAATCCAGACATAACATGAAGAACCTTTTATGACGATTGCTCTTAACTGTATGTTTTTTTGAAAAAATAATTGAAAATAAAGGTGTAATAGATAAGGAGGGAATATCATGCCAAAAGAAATTTTCAAAGCCAGTGCTGCATTGCAGGAGGGTGTAAAGGTTGATGTTCAGGCCAGGGGTTTCCATATCACGATTGACGAGCCTGTCAATTTGGGAGGAACCGACCAGGGGATGAATCCGGTGGAAATGCTTCTTGGTGCGTTAGGAGCCTGCCAATCAATCGTGGCGAGGGTCTACAGCCAAAAATTCGGTGTGGTGTTAGAGGATTTCCGGGTTGAATTGGAAGGGGATCTTGATACGGATGGATTCATGAACAAGTCAGATGTGCGCCGGGGCTATTCAGATATTCGATATACCTACTATATAAAGTCCCCATCTCCAGAGGAAAACATCAGGGCACTAGCAGATTTCATTGCGAAAACTTGTCCGGTGGATGATACCATCTCAAATCCAGTGAATGTCACCAGATCAGAAATCATCATCGAGAAACCAGTTGCATTATAAAGACGAACAACAAACGGCGCCAATCTGGTGCCGTTTTTTTGCCTCATAAAAACTGTAGCAATGGGGAAGTTAAAGGTAAAAATTTTTTAGGAGGCAGCTTATGGATTTCACTTTTATATGGCAAACGGCTCTATTGATTCTATCAGGGATTTTGCTGTTGAGAATCGCAGGAAGAAAATCAATCTCACAAATGACGCTGGCGCAAACAGTCGTTATGATTTCACTTGGTACCATCATCGTCCAGCCCATTGTGCAAAAAAGCATGTGGAAGGCAATCGCCGGTGCAGCTATCTTTGTCGCTGCCATTTTAATTCTTGAGTATTTGCAGCTGAAATTTAATTTCTTCGAGAAATTCATCACAGGGAAATCAAAGATCATCATTCAGAATGGTCAGCTAAATATCAAGACCTTGAAGAAGCTGCGGCTGACGGTTGACCAGTTGGAGATGAGACTTAGGAATAAAGGGATTACGAAGCTGGAAGATGTTAAATATGCGACGATCGAACCTAACGGCCAGCTTGGCTATGAGCTCACGGATGACGCAAAACCGCTCACGGTCGGGGAGTTTAAAAGGGTATTGAATGACTATCTTCCAGCAATGCTCATGAAAATGGAAGAAAAATCGCAATCAGCAAATCCAGATATCTTTGAAGAACTTAATAAATCAAATCCGCAAGATAACCCGAAATACCTTCAATAAAACAAAATTTCCCTTTTATTTATCCAGTGGCCTATGCTATTATTTAGAAATGCGAAATACATGTAAAAATCTTCTTTGCAGAAGATTTTTTTCTTTTTTAACAAAAAGGGGAGATATACTTTGTCACAACCAAAAGAACCATTATGGACCTCTTCGTTCATTAAATTGATGGTAGGGAATCTATTCATTTTCATGTCTTTCCAGATGCTGATTCCGACTCTGCCGCCTTATATAAAATCAATCGGTGCCAGCGGAACGGAAATCGGGCTGGTCACGGCACTATTCTCTATCGGTGCTGTTTTGAGCAGGCCGTTCATTGGCTTCATGCTTGAGTATAAAGCGCGGGGGCCGCTCGTTTTGATTGGTGCTGTAATGCTCCTATTGATTACATTCTTATATCCACTTTCACAAGTAGTCGTGATTTTCCTGGCAATACGCCTGATCCATGGCCTTGCCTGGGGATGGTCAACGACGGTTAATGGTACAGCTGCTGTTGACCTTGTCCCTAACTCACGCCTTGGCGAGGGGATGGGATATTTCGGCTTGTCCATCACTATTGGGATGATTATTGCGCCAAGTCTTGGAATTTTCTTGTTCCAGGTTACGTCTTTCGATAATCTCATTTACATTTCCGGGGCTCTTGGAGTCATTGCATTGGTGCTCCTGGGGACGATTAAGTACAACACGCCCAATCAGGTGTTAACGACCAAAAAGGAAGACCTTAAATTCACTTATTTAGGGTCACTTGTCGAAAAATCCGGCTGGTTCCCGGCAATGCTCACATTGCTCATTAACCTTGGCTATGGAACGATTGTCACCTTCATCGTGATTTTCGGGGATGAACGCGGGATTGACCAAATCTTCCTGTTCTACCTGTGCAATGCTATCCTTGCGTCCTTGTCGCGTCCGGTTGCCGGAAAATGGTTTGACCAGAAAGGGCCTGTCGGGCTTGTCATACTAACCATCTCTATTACGATCATGGGGATGTGGGTGCTGAGCTTCGCCCATTCTAACATCATGATTGCGATTGCCGGCGTATTATTCGGAATCGGATTCGGTTCCCTGATCCCGACCCTGCAATCGTGGACATTGTCACTGACACCTCCAAATCGCCGAGGTGTCGCAAATGGAATGTTCTTTTCATCCATCGACCTGGGAATAGGATTAAGCGGACTGATTTTCGGGGTGCTTGCACAATTCATCGATTTGGGAACATTATTCCGGATCTCCAGCGGGTTCATTGTGTTAGCCCTGATCCTGACCATTGTAAAAGGAAGACAGACGAAAGAAGTACAACAGCCAAAGGAAGCTCTTTCCTGAGGCAGGATGCCAGCCTGGTATATGGGCTGGCTTTTTCTATGGTTGCGAACAGCACTCTTATGATTTAAACTGATAAAGAAATTTACAGAGTACGGATTGGTATGTGAGGACATTATGGATAATCAGGATCAAACATTTGAAGTGATGCGGGCCTGTTTGCTTGCCGGAAAAATCATGCTCCAAAGCGGCGCGGAAACATATCGGGTGGAAGACACGATGTCGCGGATGGCTTCGGCTTTCGGGATTGACCAGACGCACAGCTATGTGACACCCACCGGCATTATTTTTTCAGTTGAAGGAGTGGGCCGGGAACGTACAAAGCTTGTGCGGATCTCCGAGCGGACGACAGATTTACGGAAGGTCGCAATGGTAAACAGCGTTTCCCGGAGAATCAGCAGTGGTGAGGTAGGGCTTGAGGAGGCTTGCAGGCTCCTCGGAGAAATTGAAGAAGCCAACTTAACCTACTCGTTCATGGTTCAAATACTTGCAGCAGCGATTGCGAGCGGTTGTTTCACCATCATGTTCCTCGGGAGCTGGCTCGACTTCCTGCCTTCGATGGCTGCAGGTGGGATTGGATTCTTTCTGGTCGTTTATTTTCACAGGATTGTCCCGGTGAAATTTTTCGCTGAATTCCTGTCCTCTTTTATGATTGGGATGATTTCGTTTTTCTTTGTAAAACTGGGACTTGGACAGGAACTGGATAAAATCATTATCGGCTCCGTAATGCCGCTTGTTCCCGGACTGCTGATCACGAATGCGGTGCGGGATTTGATGGCCGGCCATTTGGTCTCAGGGCTTTCAAAAGGAGCAGAGGCGCTGTTGACCGCTTTTGCGATTGGTTCAGGCATTGCGGCAATCTTATCTTTGTTGTAGTCAGGAGAAGTGGCGATGGTTTATATAGAACAACTTATTACGAGTTTTATTGCTTCGGCAGCGTTCGGAATCATTTTTAACGCACCGAGGGAATCTCTCGTCAAATGCGGAATTTCCGGGATGGTTGGCTGGATCGTCTATTTTGCACTTGATACGAATGGGTTCGGCACGATTTTTGCGACATTGATGGCCTCTTTCTTGATTGCGGTTGTCAGCCAGGTGTTCGCGAAGGCATATCGGACGCCCATCATCATTTTTAGCGTCGCTGGAATCATTCCGCTGGTTCCGGGCGGACTGGCATATGATGCAATGAGGAACTTCGTGGAGAATGATTATGGTGTCGCCCTTTCGCTCGCTGCGAAAGCATCGATGATATCAGGCGCAATTGCGGTCGGCCTTGTTTTTTCTGAAGTAATCAACCAGGTGATCAGAAGGTCAAACCTGGGGCCGGTAAAATAATGATTGGGAAGACTCGCGTACTGTTGCGGGTCTTTTTTTTTCGGTCAAAAAGGTGATTTTGCCGTCTGCGGAGAATTGTAGATAAAAAGACAAAAAAAGGGTGAGGAAATGGAAATATTATTGATCAGGCATGGTGAGTCGGAGGGGGATATCCTCCAGGTCCATGAAGGCCGGGCGGATTTGCTGTTAACGGAACATGGCCGCAGGCAGGCTAAGGAAATGGCGAAAGTCGTAAAAGAAAAATTTATGCCGGAAGTAATTTGGTCCAGCACATTGAAGCGTGCAAGGGAGACGGCAGAAATACTCAGCAAGGAAACAGGGATTGCAGTGATTGAGGATGAGAAATTAAGAGAATTCAATAATGGCGTTTTGGCAGGTTTGCCTTATGCAGAAGCCAAGCTGCGCTATCCGGAGCCAGAGGGTGGCAGAAAACCTCATGAACCAATAGAGGAAGGGGAGTCTGAACTGGAGTTCCGCTTCCGCGCCCAGACGGTATTTTCAAAGATTCTAACAGAAAGCTCAGGCAAGAAGAGAATTGCGATTGTCTCTCATGGCGGAATGATCTCCAATCTGCTGAGGACATTTTTGAATCTGCCAGTGTTATCGGATACCTATTTCCCAACTGGAGATACCGGAATCCACTTGCTAAGACTTAATGGCAGCCAGAAAGTCATAATGTTCATGAATGATTGCGGACATCTGGCGAAAGTGGACTCAGAGCAGCTGGCAGCACAAAATTAATTTGAATGATAGAACAGCCCGAACACAGTGACGACTGAGTTCGGGCTGTTTGTTTTACATCTTCAAAATCGTCCGCCCGCGGTTTTCGCCTTTTAAGATGCTGGAAAGGACATTAGGCAGTTCTTCTAATTCCACTTCATTTTGAATGGTTTCGAGCAATCCCTCAGGCTTCAAGTCTGAAGCCATTCGCTGCCAGAGAAGCCTTCTTGTTTCCATCGGGCAGTAAACCGAATCAATGCCAAGGAGATTGATTCCTCTGAGGATGAATGGGAATACAGTTGTTGGGACATCTGTTCCGCCAGTCAAGCCGCTGACTGCGACTGAACCGTTGTACTCGAGCTTGCTAAGGATGGCGGATAAAGTCTTGCCGCCAACCGGATCAACGGCCGCTGCCCATAGCTGCTTATCCAGCGGCTTCACTTTTTCACCGATTAACTCTTCACGGCTGATGATTTCTGCTGCTCCTATTTTGCGAAGGTATTCGTGCTCCGATTCTTTTCCCGTGCTTGCAACAACTTGATACCCTCTTTTCGCCAGCATCGCCACAGCCACGCTGCCGACTCCTCCAGTTGCTCCAGTTACGAGAACTTTTCCCTTTTCTGGTGTAAGGCCGTTTTCTTCAAGTCGATGGACGGACAAGGCTGCTGTGAATCCAGCAGTCCCGAAAATCATCGCTTCCTTCAATGTAAGACCATCTGGCAATGGGACAATCCAGTCTCTCGGAATATGGGCAAATTCGCTGAATCCACCATAGTGGGAAACCCCTATCTCATAACTAGTAGCAATAACTTCGTCGCCTTCTTTGAAGCGGTTGTCATCAGACCGTACAACCGTCCCGGCAAGGTCGATCCCTGGAATGAAAGGATAGGACCTTACAATCTTTCCATTCGGGATGCTTGCCAGTCCGTCCTTATAGTTGACACTAGAATAGGCCACCTTGATCAGCACATCTCCAGCAGGCAAGTCCTCCAGCCTGAGCGTCTTTATTTCAGCAGAAAAATCTTCCTCAATCTTGTTTACCATAAAAGCTCTGAAATTCTCCATATCTCCCAACCTTTCCTGGCTTGATAGTTTTAGTATAGGGCATAGGCGTACCAGACTTCTAATAACTTAACTTACCCAGGGATTCTTTTTACCTTTCAGGATTCATCCCTATAGATTTCATTGTAAAAAGTTAACCCCCTCACAAATTTATTACGATTTTGTGTCCACTTCTTTTGGTGTGACGGACTTCACATATCTTTTAATCTGCCTCCCTTAAGATTTAGGTAAGCAAGGTACACAGTGGTGGTTAGGGCTTTAAAAACATTATCAAATCAATTTATCACTATTCACAAAGTGTTTACAATTTCACCCTATTATGACTGTTTTTCCATGATAAGATGAGTTTTGAAATCGGGAACGATTTACAGGGAGGTAGCAAAGTTGTACAAATTCGAGAAATCTTTTTACTCAAAAACAAGCATGTATTCCTTTGTCGTTGTGATGATCTTGTTCTTCTCAATGTGGTATTCAACTTCGAAGTTTGTCCATATTGATATGGCGCTTCTGGGATATGCGATTTCATCAGCGGTCTTCGCGATTGGCCTGACAATCAGGATGAGCTTCTGGATGTGGCGTAAAGCAACTAACAGGGTGGCGAAGCGAAGCGTTGATAACCTTTTTAATAAAGAAAGATTGAAACGTAATTCAAAAGCATTCATCAAAACATTGATTGATAATATCATTTTGCAAAAATTCATTTTCCAGCGCGGGCTCTACCGCGGAATCCAGCACTTCATGATTTCATGGGGCTGTATCATTTCCTTCGCAATTACATTCGGATTAACATTCGGATGGATGAGATTTGATCTGATCGACCCGGAAACATACCAGATCATCGTGTTCGATATGCCAACCATCACGATGGCGGCTCACGGGATATTCGCCGAGATTGTCTATAACGGTCTGAACATCGGCGCGATCATGGTGTTGATCGGAGCAGGGATGGCCTTATACCGACGCATCACTGACTACGATGTAAAAGTAACACAGCGATTCGAATTTGATATCCTGCCATTGATCATTCTGCTGGCAGTCACCGTTACAGGGTTGATCCTGACAATCCAATACACATTCCTTGATGGCTGGATGCATCATTATATGTCACTCATCCATCAGGTAACAGTCATCATCATGCTGATGTACTTCCCATTCGGAAAACTGTTCCACGTGCCGATCAGGCCGCTGGCTACAGCCGTTCCAATGAGTTATCAAGAGGTGGTCAAAGTGGATACGAAATCATGTAAAAGCTGCGGCCAAGTCTACAGCAACGATGACCAGATTGCGGATGTCCAGGCCATTTTAAAAAGCCAGAACTTCGACCTGCAGCTTGCGGACGGCTCATATCTTTCAGATTATTGCACAGGCTGCCGCCGCAGGATGAGAGCATTGAAGCAAATGAATCTTGAAGCGCCAAAAGGCAACCCATACGGACCAGTAAACACAAACAACGGAATTCATATATCAGGCTTCAGCAAAAAACGTTCGGAAGATTTCTACGGACTTGAACAGGATTCAAAGGAGGAAAAAGTAGATGAGCCAGTTTCTCGTTAAAGAAGGCGTAAAAAACCAGATCCGCAAAGGTGAAAAGCTAGTCACAACGCATTGCTGCTACTGTGGGATGCAATGCGGCATGCACATACGCGTCGATGAAAAGAACAACAAGGTTGTCGGTGTCGAACCGCGTTACGACTGGGTTTTAACAAGAGGGAAAATGTGCCCTAAAGGGGTTACGGCTTACCAGACGATTGACCATCCGGACCGGATTAAACGTCCTTTGATCAAAAAGAACGGTAAATTCGTTGAATCCAGCTGGGATGAAGCGCTGGATTTGATTGAAAAAAAATACAAAGAGCTTCAGGGAACATACGGGAAAGATTCAATTGGTGTATACGGCGGAGTGTCGATGACCAATGAAAAGTGCTATCTTGTCGGGAAGTATGCCCGTGTAGGACTTGGTACACGCTATGTCGATTACAATGGCCGCTATTGCATGAGTTCTGCTGCTGGCGGATTTAACAAGACACTTGGAATGGACCGCGGATCTACGCTGCCATGGACAGAGTTGGAGCATACAGATACATTCTTCATGGCTGGAACCAACACTGCTGAATGCCATCCAACTAGCATCCAGTGGTTCTGGAAAGCGAAGGATAAAGGGGCAAAACTCATCGTCGCAGACCCTCGTGAAACAGCTACTGCACGTGTTGCGGATGTGCATCTGGACTTACTTCCAGGTACAGATTCAGCTCTCGCGAACGGAATCATGCACTTATTGATCAAGCATGATTATGTTGATCACGAATATGTACAGGAGCGTTGCAACAACTTTGAAGAATTAAAAGAAATGACAGCAAAGTTCACACCAGAATATACATCGAAAATTACAGGTGTAGCAGTGGAAAAAATCATCAAGGCTGCACACATCTTTGGAAAGTCGCCTCGCTCAGTCGTTATGTTCGCTCGCGGAGCGGAACAGCAGACAAAGGGAGTCGACAATGTCAGTCTTTATACATCAATGGCGCTGCTAAGGGGTCAAATCGGGAAGTTCGCTTCAGGTGTAGCGACATTCACGGGCCAGGGAAACGGCCAGGGAGGCCGTGAGCACGGACAAAAGGCAGACGCACTTCCAGGCTACCGCAAGCTCGCAAACCCTAAGGATGTTGAGTATGTTGCCGGAGTATGGGGCATCAAGCCTGAGGAAATGCCAAAAGAAGGCGTTTCAGCATATGAAATGTTCCATTTAATGCAAAGCAAACAAATCCGTGCACTGCATGTCATCTGCTCGAATCCGGTAGTATCATCACCAAACATTAACTATGTAAAAGACTCTCTGGAAAAATTGGATTTCTTAGTCGTGAATGATTTCTTCCTTTCAGAAACTGCTGAACTCGCTGATGTTGTGCTTCCTGCAACAACATGGGCTGAGGATGAAGGAACGACTACTAATATAGAAGGCCGTGTCATCCGTATTCGCAAGGTTGTAGACCCAATTGGTGAGTCGAAGCCTGACTGGGAAATCATTAAGTTGATTACAGACCGGATGGGTAAAGCAAACTTCTTCCCTTACAATGAGCCGCGTGAAATCTTCGATGAATTGCGAATTGCTTCCAAGGGTGGAAAAGCAGACTATTTCGGTGTCACATATGAAAAAATCGATGAACAGGATGGAGTCTTCTGGCCAGCTCCAGCAGAGGATCATAATGGAACTCCACACGTTTTCAAAGAGCGGTTTGCTACTGAAGATGGCAAAGCTAACCTGGCAGTCTGTGACTGGAGAGAGCCAGGGGAAGTGCCAGATACTCAGTACCCTCTATGGCTGACTACTGGACGCGTTGTATTCCACTACCTTTCAGGAAACCAGACTCGCCGTGTAGGATTCCTGATGGAACAGTGCCCGGAACCATTCGTCGAAATGCATCCAGAGCTAGCTAGCCAGTACCAGATTGAAAATGGAGAAAGAGTCAAAATCTCTACACCTCGTGGAGAGATGGTTGCACCTGTGAAAATCACGAAAGCGATTCGCAAGGATACTTTATTCGTACCTTACCATTGGGGCAAGGAGTTGTCCATCAACCAGCTTACGAGTCCAGCTTTGGACCCAATCTCACGGATGCCTGAATTTAAAGTCTGTGCTGTAAAACTTGAAAAACTGACTAAATAGGAGGAACGGCCATTATGAATAAAATAATGTACCTTGAATTTGAACGCTGTATCGGATGCCGTGCCTGCCAGGCAGCCTGCCGTGAGTGCGGAGACCATGATGCAAAAGAACGGAACTATGTAGAATATGTTGATTTTACCGAATCACGCCAGACCTTCCCGATGCTGTGCATGCAATGTAAAGACCCTGCTTGTGCTCGTGTCTGCCCGGCAAACGCGATCCAGATCACCGATGAGGGCGTCGTGCTGTCAGCGATGGAAGAGAAATGTATCGGATGCCGCAACTGTACATTCGGCTGCCCATTCGGTATCCCGAAATTCGATTTCGAGACAAATAAAATGTACAAATGTGACATGTGCTATGACAGAACTCGTCATGATATTGCGCCAATGTGTGCATCTGTTTGTCCAAGTGACGCGATCCGCTTCATCGACTTCGATGAAATGCAGCAATTGCGCAGAAAACGTACCCAGATGAACCTGGTTGAAGGCAAAAAGCCGCAAGAGGGAAATAAATGGGATTACGTACCTGAGTTCTTCGGAGTTTATACTGATTCATAATCATAATTGAAATGCGGAAGTGCCTTGGTCAGCCCCGACAAGCGCTGGAGGGCCGACCGGTGAAGTCGTTCTTTGACTTCATTGGGCGGACCGAAGCGTCTCGAGGGGCTAGGCGCTGGAGCTGGATATTCTCGAAGTGAGTAAATATTTTTACAAGAAAATTCATACGAGCCGGCCGGAAAAGAGCGCTAAGTTCATTAGGGCCGGCTCTATTTTTGAATCGATCTTTACGATATTGACGAAAAATCAATTTTATTGGCGAAGTTCACAGGTTTATTGGCAATAATTCGATTTTATTGGCGAAAACCACATGTTTATTGGCGAAAATAAAAATAAATTGGCGAACTGGAAATTTCAAACGATTTTTTCCAGTTAAGGTTTTAACCAATTTTAGATAAGGTAGGGAGTAATAACCCATCCAAAAAAGAGGTGCTTTCAAATGTTAAAAGGAAATGTGCTGGCGGTGACAAGTGGAAAAGGCGGAGTTGGCAAGTCTTCATTATCAGTGAACCTTGCACTCGCGCTGCAAAAGCTTGGCAAGTCTGTCGCAATCATCGACCTTGATATATACGGATTCAGCGTACCGAAAATCCTGAATATAGATTCCAAGCCAAAGACGTTCAACGGAAAAATCATTCCGGTTGAAGCGAATGGCATTAAGGTAATGTCCATGGGTTTCCTAGTCAAGGATAATGAGCCAATCGTCTGGCGCGGCCCAATGCTCGGAAAAATGATTCAGCATTTTACTGAGGATGTGCTGTGGGGAGAAATGGATTACTTCATTCTCGATATGCCTCCTGGCACCGGTGATGTTGCCCTTGATATGCACCTGATGATTCCGCAGAGCAAGGAAATCGTCGTGACGACGCCTCATAAGGCAGCTTCTTTCGTTGCAGAACGCGCTGGATCGATGGCAATCAAGAGCAAGCATGAAGTCATCGGCGTGGTCGAGAATATGTCCTATTTCAAGCCTGAGGACAGTGATCAGAAGTACTATATTTTTGGAAAAGGCGGCGGCGAGGAACTGGCTTCACAGCTTGGCACAGATTTACTGGGACAGCTGCCGATTCAAGAAGCCGATGAGAATAGCGAAACGCCTGCAATCGCAGCAGAAAATACTGCGCTATTCAAGGAATACGTAGACCTGGCAGAAAAAATACATGCTAAGTTTCAGCTCTAGGAACAGGAGGATTTGGCTATGAGTGATGAAAAAAAACAGACACATCATGAAGATGATAAGGATATGATCAAGCTGATCGATAACCTGAACAGGAAAGATGATGTTCATTTGAATAGAAGGGCATTCCTGAAGGCTTCATTCGGCGCAACCGTCGCAATCGGACTTGCAACGACTCCATTCGGAATCTTCACGTTCCTGCGCGATGAAAATGGCGAAGTGAAACGAGTGGAAATCACCGATATCGATGACCTGGCAATCGGCGAATCCAGGAACTTCAACTACCCGACGAAGAATGAGCCAGCTATTTTGGTCAGGACACCGGAGGACAAATTCGTAGCCTACAACAATAAATGCACACATCTTCAATGCCCGGTTTTTTACGAGCATAAGGAAAATGTCTTGCTGTGCCCTTGTCACAAAGGTTATTTCAATGTAGACAGCGGACAGCCGATGGCAGGACCGCCGCAGCGCGAGCTTCCTAAAATCCTGCTAGAAATCAAGGACGGAAAGGTTTTTGCAGTAGGGAGGGAAGTAAGGCATGGATAAAAAAAGAGCAGCATTCTTCTCGATTTTCCTGTTCCTTGCCATCAACGTTTTCTCTTTATCCAATGCCATCGAGGGGTATTATGGACATGAAGATGAGCGCGTATATGGCGCAGTTATCGTTGCGCTGATTTCGACGATCCTGGCAACAACAGCCTTTTTCATCTGGAGGAAGGCAGAGTATAAAAAGTAGGCTGAGGGCGATGATAAAAAGGAGGACTCTTTGTATACAACTGAGTACATAGCAGTTGGAATGGCATTGAGTTCAAAAGGGAGGAATGCACATGGTATCCCATTCTTTTTTTCATCAAGACAGAAAAAAAGTATCAATTGAGGAAGTACTTGAAAATTCCCTTGAAATTGAAGAAGATTTAATGCGTACTTACCTAATCACGGCTGAACGAATCCATGACGATCCCGAACTAAAGGACCGCCTCGAAAACTTCGCAGAAGGAAATGCGAAACGGACAAAACAGTTGCTTGATGAATTAAAAAACGGTAAATAAAGAAGCAGCGGAGTTTTTGAACTCCGCTGCTTTTCTATTAGAGTATTAGCTAAATTGATTAGTCGGTACAATCTTGATATTTTCCCCTTCGAATTTCCTTTCGCCGAACAGGGTGATCAAGGTGCAGCTGGTGATGCGGAAAGGGTCTACAGCGATTTCATATTCCGCAAGCAGGCCGGAACCCAGTTCGTCGCCTTCTGGATTCAAAGCCTGGACATTCTGGCCTTCAAGAGTCCTGAGCTTGGCTTTCATCAGGAATAACTTCCACTCTTCCCAATTCTTGATCAAAAACGCTGCCTCACCATTCTCCAAATAGCCTAGCTGGCAGTCTCTTTCATCGATCGCTGATTCGTTTCCATAGCTAAGCTCCATGATTAAATTCCTTAAAAATTGAAACTCCTCAAGGCCAAGATAAGGGTCAATGTGGAATTCAACCACGTTTCCGTTTTCCTTGATGGAAGCAAGTGTTTTGTTGTTCATCATGACAGATTTGTTTTTAATATGTTGTGATTTCAAATGTTCCAGGGGAGTGCCCATGAGTTTCAGAGTAAGCATAACAATCTCCTTTTTCGGTCGTAATGTTACCTTCATTATAATGATTTTGCCCTATCTGCGGTGTGACAAACTTCATTACTTCCCCATAAAACCTGATTTTAGTACGAAAGATATAGGCAGAGGCATTTTCGACAATAACTGGCAAAAAATTGGATCGTTTATTAAAAAAGTTACAAATTTAGCAGTGCTTGTAGCAAAACTGAAAGCTGGCTGAAATCTTGCATGAAAAATTGTTTGATAGAATACAATGATAAGGTTTGAGCGTAAGCCGGCATAGGGAAAAAGTATAGTTAGTTAGAACAATTTTTTATGCCTGAAGGAGTCTGAAGGCTCTTTTTTTGGATTGATATTATAAAGAGGTCGGAGGAAGGTCATGACAATTGAAGAGCAATTAATCAAAAAGTCGTACTTTGAAACTTATATGGAGCAAGGAAATCAGGCACATCCTATTCGTGTCCTCGGGGAGCTTTACCTTGAAGAGCAGAAGAATGATATGCCGGATTTATCATACATCCGTTTTGCTCAGGGAGAGGTCTATTTTCATAACAGAGATTACGAAGCGGCTATTTTTAAATGGGAAAATATCACGAATGAACTGGAGCCATGGGCGAAAAAGAACATGGGTGATGCGTTCCTTGAGATTGGTCTGCACACATCTGCAGAGGAACTGTACCTTTCGATTGATACAGAAAGCAATATTCTCAGGATTGAAAGCGGGCTGCAGCTTTTGACGCTTTACATAGAACAGGGGAAGCTTGACAAAGCGGTTGCTGTCATCAAGAAATCTGTGCAGCTGGATCCGGATTATCCGGGCGTTACAGGGATTGCCCGTGCTTTCTTTGAAGAGCATCACGACTGGGAAAATGCCGTTGAACTGGCAGTCAATGAAGGAGTCCGAACCGGTTCGCCAAAGTGGTTTGACGTCTTGAATCAGTATGTAGAACAGGGGCATACCAGACAGTTCTCACCGTCTTATTTTAACGAGGCGTTATCGGTGCTGTTCCAGGTGGACCGCAGCCGGTTTGAACAGCTGTCTGTATCCCTGTGGGAAAGTTATCGGGATCAAAGCTCCTATATGAAATGGCTGAGGGAGTTCAACCAGTTGTTCAGTGGGATGGACGGCAATAGAAGAGATGGCTGGACCCATCTTTCAGCGGTCTATCAGGACACTTACTTCGAATTGATTAATGGAGATCGGTTGATTAAGGAAATCTCACCGCTGATTCCTGAGTTGCTGACGAACTGGCTGAAAATTACGAGTCCAGTTAACAGCCTTGTTTCAGCATCATCAATCATTGCTTGGAATGAGGTTTTTCCAGGAACCATTACCACGTCGGCGATTCACGACGCGGAGAACCTTGTCCTGAATTCTCGCCAATACGATAATGGATACGAAGATAGCATGCAGTTATTTGAGACCATCATTAAGTGGGCTGAGAACCATGAAATCGAAGTAGGCAACAGGATAAAATGGATGGTCCGTGAGCTCCAGGAAACCAATGTCCATAATCTGCTGATTGCCGGTTTATCTGGAAATGGAAAGTCATCCTTCGTCAATTCGATTGTTGGCGACGAGCTGATTACCTCTCCCACTGGTGCTGTCATCAGGTTCATGAACGATGAGAATCCGGAAATCCAGGAAATTAATGATACGGCAGTCCGCCAAATCACGGATCTCGAGGACTTTAAGGAATCCGCCGGAGTTCGCCGCCAGAACCATAAAAAGGAAACGATCATTGACTTCAGAGCTCAGTTCCAATTCCTGCACGACCATCAGTTGGCGCTAATTGATTCTCCAGGAATCAATCGTAATAACTATGACAATCATCCGCTGTACAATTACTTGAGGTTTGCTGACAGCCTATTATTCGTGCTTAACGCAAATGACCCTTTTACGGAAAAAGAAAGGGAAATCCTCACGAAAATTTCCGAGTACTTCCCGCAGCTGCCTATTCACTTCCTGTTGAATAAAATAGATGCTGTCTACAGTCAGCAAGAGGCAATAGAAGTATTTGACCAAACATCAGCGGAAATCAGCCAATACTATCCTGAAGCAAAGATGTTCGCTTTCTCAGCTACTTATGACATAGGCAAGCAGTTGAGAGATTTCTCTGATTTTATCCAAGCAAACAGAAGCACAGTAGACTTCGAGCAGGAGCGCATAGCAAAACTGCAATTCTTTGTGAGAAGGGCGATCACATATTTGCTTGATAAACGGATTGAAATTGAAAATGACCATATGGAAACAATCAGCTGGAACGAAGAGATGGTAAGCAAGCTGAATGGTGCGATCAATCAGCTGGGTGACATCGAGGAAGAGAAATCGAAATCCATTCAGAAGTCGTACCGTAAAATCAAGGACGAAACCCGTACGGAAATCATTGAAAAAATTCCGGGAATCCTGCGGAGTTGTTCTGAATTGGTAACAGAGGATAGCGATTTCGGAAAAATCCATACTGAAATGGATGAAGCGATGAACAAGAAGATAAGAGAATATCTTGATGAAACACTGTTGCCGAAATTCCATGAGGATTTGCAGAGCTGGATTCAGCATTCGAAGGACGAATTCGATCATAGCCAAAACTACCTGAATGAAATGGCTGACGGTTTCAACTCGATGTATGGAGATGAACGGATCAGCCTGGACTGCGATTTCAGGGTACTTGATGATTGGCGCCGCGATGCAAGCCGGATGACGAACGGCGTTCACTATGAAAAAATCAACATCATGAACCGCTCGACACCACAGCAATTCTTCCTGAAGAGCGCAGGCAAGCTGCTAGGCGTGCTGCCGCAAAACAATGCGATGCTTTATAACCGATACAAAACCTATCTGGAGACAGAAGATTATTATGAGATCGGCGTAACCACTGCGAAAAGATTCCTGCAGCAATTCGAGATTTTTGAAAAATCGATTGAACGAGATGTGAACCTGTTCTTCAAAAATCCATTCAACGTTCTAGAAAAAGCAGTGGAAGATGCCAATTCCGAAATCGAGTATGGCAAGACGGAACTTGAAAAAATGAGAATCAACCCAGAACTGTACCGCGACCCTTTGACACTGTACGAAGTGAAGCTTCGCCAGTTTGAATGGATGACCGCAGCAGGAAGGGGTTAATTGAAAAGGAAGATTCCTAAGCGGAGTCTTCCTTTTTGCTTGGTGTGAAAAAAGAATAAAATTAAATTTTCGAAATAATATTGACAATATGAGTATAGGAGTTTAAAGTAAAATTTATCGATTTGCAACATTAACTCAATAAAGAAATTCTCTTATCAAGAGTGGCAGAGGGACTGGCCCTATGACGCCCAGCAACCGTTCCAAGTGGAATTGGTGCTAAATCCTGCAAAACAATTTTTTTGTTTTGAAAGATAAGAGAGGAATCCGACCTTTGCATTTTTACTGCGTTTGAAACCTCTCTTTTCTGGAGAGGTTTTTTTATTTGTGTTAGTCAGGCAGATCAATCAAAGGGGGAAATTCAGATGAAAAAAGGAATGAAAAAAGTATTTTTAGGTGCAGTTGCTTCCGCATTGCTGCTGACAGGCTGTGGCGGAGGAGAGACGAAGACGGCCTCCGGTCCTGTTGAGGGAGTTCCGGAGCGATTTGCCAAAGGTGAGGAAGTCAAAATTAAAGTTATCCGCAAGATTGGCGGAGACGACCATACTGCACAATTTTTAGCCGGAGCGAAAGCAGAAGGAGAAGCTCTTGGCTTTAAGGTAGACGTTTTTACTGCGAATGGAGATACAGCAAAATTCCATGACGCGATTAACCAAGGGCTGCAGCAGGATTATGATGGATTCATCATCTCGCATGGTGACGATGCGGCAACAGTAGATGATGTGAAAAAGTTAGTGGATGAGGGCAAAAGTGTTGTAACTTTTGATTCGAATCCAGACCTTGCTCAGGTAGAAGGTGTCACTCTTACTTCCCAGGACGATGAAGCCCTCGCCACTCAGGCGCTAGACCAGCTTGTGAAAGACCAAAATGGCGAAGCAAATATCGTTTATCTATGGGTAGATGGCTTCCCGCCGATGGTAAGAAGAAATAAAGTTTACCAGGAAACCTTAAAGGCGAATCCAGGAATCAAAGAGGTTGAGAGATTCGGAGTGGCTGCAGCCGATACTAGCGTACAGACGCAGAACGCTGTTGCAGCGATGTTGAATAAGCATCCAAAAGGAGAAATTGACGCGATTTTCGCAACTTGGGACGCATTTGCGATCGGTGCAGCACGTGCCATCAAGGAAGCAGGCCGCGATGAAATCAAGATTTACGGAATTGATGTTTCCAATGCTGACCTGCAGGAAATCCAGGGAGATGGAAGCTCATGGAAATACACGGCCGCTGTTGACCCGAAGCTGATTGGGGAAGTGAATATGAGATTGCTTGCGAAAAAGCTTGCCGGTGAAGAAACTCCAGCAAGCTATGACCTTGAAGCATCACTGATTTCACAGGAAGAGCTGCAGCAGTCAAAAGAACCGGTGAACATGGCAAATTTAGCTGAAATCATCGAAGGCTGGGGCAAATCCGATGCATTTTTGGAAGACTGGATGGAGAAATTGAAGGATCATTATAAGAAATAAATATGGAAATGGTTGGTTGAGAAGTTTTTATAGCTGAAAAAAATATTATATAGCGACTTTCTCGATTATATAGCGACTTTTTCAATAATATAGCGACTTTATTGGTTTTATAGCGACTTTTCAATTTATATAGCGAGAATTTCACTTTTATAGCGAATTGGAAATTCTGTGCGATTTTTTCCAGTTTACACTCAATCAAAACAGGCACTCTCAAACTTAAGAGAGTGTCTGCTTTGCAGAATGATAGAGAGGAGACATCGGGATGGAACTTCAAATGAAAAACATCAGTATTGAGTTTCCGGGAGTGCTTGCGCTGAATAAGGTGGATTTCAGCACAGAAACGGGCAGGATCCATGCGTTGATCGGTGCGAATGGCGCTGGCAAATCCACATTAATGAAGGTGCTTTCTGGAGCACACGACCATTTCACCGGTGAAATCCAGCTTGATGGCAGGAAGGTGGAAATCCGCAAGCCGGCAGATGCGCAGAAACTCGGAATCCAGACGGTATACCAGGAGGTTGATACAGCAATCATCCCGTCGCTGACTGTAGCAGAAAATATCATGCTTAATCACACAGTGCAGGGAATGAAAAACAAGCATTGGGTGAATTGGAAACAGCTTTTCAATCAGGCAGAGGCCATTTTATCAGACATGCACCTACAGATTCCCGTAAAAAAGCTGGCCGGGGATCTGACCCTCGCCGAAAAACAGCTTGTTCTGATTGCCCGGGCAATTTCAAGTGAATGTTCATTTTTAATCCTTGATGAACCAACCGCTCCTCTCAGCCATATCGAAACGACTGAACTGTTCAGAATTACAAGGGACCTGGCAAAGAGGAATGTGGGCATCATCTTCATCTCCCATCGCTTGCCAGAGATTTTTGAACTGTGTGATGAGCTGACAATTATGCGAAATGGCGAACTGGTCGCTAAAAAGACTATTCCTGAAGTCGACACTCAGCTGGTAATTGAATACATGCTCGGCCGTAAGCTGGAAGACCAATTCCCGGAAAGGGTCAGCAAGTCTGGTGAAACCCTTCTGGAAGTTGAAGGACTAACAGATGGAGATAAGGTAAAAAACACTTCTCTCCATGTAAGGACAGGAGAGATTGTCGGATTGGCCGGCCTTGTAGGAGCTGGAAAGACTGAACTATGCAAAGCGTTGTTTGGCGCAGTGCCAATAAAGAGTGGAACCGTAAAGTTAAAAGGAGAAAACCTGAAACTGACAAGTCCTCATGCAGCTGTAAAAAGCGGCCTGGCCCTTGTGCCAGAAGAGCGGCGCAAGGAAGGTGTGCTTGTCGCAGAATCAGTTACCGCGAATCTTACAGCTGTCAATCTTAAGAGATTCTCAAAATATTTCAGTTTTATCGACCGTCGGGCTGAGAAAAAAACTGCACAGGAATACATAAAGGCTCTCGGAATCAAGACTTCCTCAGAAAATGCGAGGGTCGAAAACCTCTCGGGCGGGAATCAGCAGAAGGTGGCGATTGGCAGGTGGCTGATTGCAGATGCAGACGTGTATATCTTTGATGAGCCAACCAAGGGGGTCGATGTAGGTGCGAAACGGGATATTTTTGAGCTGATTGCCCAGCTTGCAGCTCAAGGGAAGGGCGTCATTTATGCATCATCCGAGCTGTCCGAAATCGTCGGCATCACGAATCGGGTTTACGTGCTCTATGACGGTGAACCTGTCAAGGAGCTGGTAACCAACGAAACAACAGAAGAAGAACTTTTATTTTATTCAACAGGAGGAAGGTAGGATGGAAGCGAAACTCCCATTGCAGCAAGAGCCAACACCCAAAAAGACATTCGAACTGTTCCAGTTCCTATATAAATATGGGACGATATTGACCATCTTTGTCCTGGTCGCAATCTTCGCGGCAGCAAATCCTTCTTTTATCAACGGAGATAATGTCATCAATATCCTGCGCTCGATTTCAATCGTGACGATCATCGCGGTCGGGATCACCATCTCGCTGACTGTGGATGGTTTTGATTTATCTGTCGGCTCAGTAGCATCACTATCCAACGCTATCGTCATCTCGATGTTTGTCTGGTTTTCGCAGAACACTTTAATTGCGGTATTGTCAGCGATCGCAGCCGCCTTGATTGTAGGGGCAATCAATTCGTTGATGATCGTCAAGCTTAAGATTCCAGATATGCTGATGACGCTGGCAATGATGTTCATCATCCAGGGAACAGCGTTGACTTATACGAAGGGCGCAACAGTTTCGGAGAATATGATTCTTCCTGATGGCAGTTTTTCAACAGGAACCATTAGCCCGTTATTCGCTAAAATAGGGCAGGTTCCGTGGATCATCCTGATCATGGCGATCGCCGTCATTATTGTCCATATATTCCTGACGTACACAAAGCACGGACGCTATATGTATGTGATTGGCGGGAATAAAGAGGCGGCCAGGCTTTCGGGTATTCCGGTCAACCGCTATAAAACGGCTGCCTACCTGCTGTCTGCGCTATTCGCAGCAATTGGCGGGATTGTTTTGGCCTCACGTGTCATGACTGCTGAAATCAATGCAGGATCCCCTTATTTAATGGATTCGGTAGCCGCTGCATTCATTGGTTTTTCCGTTCTGGGTGCAGGCAAGCCGAATGCGTTCGGCACATTTGTAGGAGCGGTACTGATCGGAATTTTGCAAAACGGGCTTGTGATGATGTCTGTACCGTATTACGCAATGGATATCGTGAAGGGAACCGTGCTGGCATTTGCGCTGGGGATTACCTATTATAAGCAGAAACATTAGTCGATCAAATTGCTCTATTTGGAAATAAAACAAGCAAGCCGGATTTAGAGCCAATCTAAATCCGGCTTTTTTATCGTTCCAAGGTGGAGGAATATGGAAGCTTTAGCAAGAATATAAAGAACTTATGGTAAAACAGTCAATTCGATGAGGAAAGGATATCACGATGAAGAGACTTTTAATGTCAGTGGTTTTGGGGGTCAGTTTACTGGGCAGTGGCTGTTCTAATCAAGAGGGTGCAGTAACAGAGAGCAAGAAAGAAGTTATTCTTCAAGAGACGGAGGCTTATTGGCCGACAAAGCAATGGCGAACGTCCTTGCCAGAGGCGCAGGGAATGGATAGCTCCAAGCTTGTGGAACTTTATGAACAGCTTGAAGGCAATGATAAAGTCCATAGTTTCATAGTGGTAAGAAACGGCTACATCGTAGGGGAAAAATATGGTGGGACATATTCAGAAAACAGCAGCCATAATGTATACTCAGTTACCAAGAGCATTCTCGGGGCTGTTGCTGGTATTGCAGCTGAAGAAAAAGTAATTAAATTGGAAGACCGGGTTTTGAACTTTTTTCATGATGTACCAATTGAAAATATGTCACAGGCTAAGAAACACTTGACCATCAAGAATTTACTGACGATGACCACTGGATTCGATTGGCCGGAGTGGACGGAAAACAAAGGCGTTTGGACAAATTGGGATAACAGCGAGGATCAAGTGAAGTATTATCTGGATCAGCAGATCAACGAAGAGCAGGTAGGCAAATTTAATTACTCGAGTGGTGATCCGCACACACTTTCAGCCATCCTCCAACAAAGGCTGGGCAAAACAACATCAGAATATGCTTTTGAAAAGCTCTTTGAACCAATAGGCATGAATAGTGTCCGATGGAGCCCTGATAAAAAGGGGATATCAATGGGCGGTGCTGGTATCTTTATGACCCCGAGGGATATGGCTAAGTTTGGTCTTTTATATTTAAATAAAGGCCAATGGGACGGCAACCAAATTGTTCCGATGGAATGGGTCGAAGAATCTATTTCTCCGCAGGCAGCTACAGAGATTCCCGGGGGCGAAAACTATGGATACTATTTCTGGCTGACTGAAATGGATGGCCACAAAGTATATGAGGCGATGGGAGCGCATGGACAGTTCATTGGAGTCATTCCCGACCTCAATATCGTAGCTGTACAGACTGCTTCAGGCAATGACTTTGACGCTCTGCTAAAAGAATATGTCATTCCGGCTGCAGTTTCGGAAGAACCAATTAAGGTAAATGAAGAGGCGAATAAAAGACTAAAAGAACTTATGGAATGAGCAGGTGTATACATTGGTTTTAGTCTTTATACTACCGAGCTGTTTAAATAAACTGTACCTGCAGTAAGCACATTTCAAAAAATGAAAGAATAGCCTAATGAAAGGCTTGCCTAAGTTCTGAGCTTTTTCATTAGTTTTCATTAAAAAAGAGGAGGGATCGGTAATTTACGGAAAGATCTTTATATACATATCAGAATGGGTTTTATTATTAATTGCCGTTTTTTATTTTCTTATCTTCCAACTGCTATTTCTAGCGAACATCGCTGTGGTAGATAAGGTAGAAGATTCTATGAATTTTCCATACAGTTATTCGTTTGTTTTTTGGTCTTATATATCATGTTTTATTTTTACATAAAGCATCTCCAGGGGAGCCGTTGGTACAGGGAGGTCAAGCAGTTCATATGGGGGTTGTTCTTCGCGGCCGCTGCCGTAAGCAGTCTGTTTTGGTTTTCAATGAATGTAGCAGTGTATTCAAAAGAGTTGTTGAGTAATCAAACACTGCTTGCCTCCATCTTTCTAGGATCCACCATGCTGGCAGCTCAAATTGCGATCAAATTCAAAAGGGAAGGCTCAGGTACAAACTGAGCCTTTTATCATTCCTCAAAAAATGGTTTGTTCGCATAATAATACATCCAGCCCATCATAATCCCGCCGCCAATGAGATTGCCAATCGTCACGGGAATCAAATTGTGGATCACACCTGCAAAGGTAACGGACTGTGGGTCATCGAGGACCATGCTGATCGCAAAGGTGCACATATTGGCGATGCTGTGTTCATAGCCCGATATGAAGAAGCAGTAGACGAAGAACACCATTGCGAACATTTTTGCTCCGTCGCCCTTCATTGACATCGGCAGGAAGAATGCCAGGCAGACGAGCCAGTTACAGAGAATTCCCCTGAAAAATAGCTCTGAAGTTGGTGCAAGTGTCTTTTTTTCAGCGACACTCAACAAGAAACCATTTACCGAATGATCATTAAATAATCCTGTTGTGTAAATCAAAAAAGCGAACGCAACTGCGCCAATGATATTCCCGATATAGCTGTAAATCCACATCCTGGCCACCTGCACCCAGGCCATTCTTTTTCTCAGTGCCGTAAACGTATAATAAAAGGTGTTGCCTGTAAACAAATCACCTCCACCATAGGCAATCAGGATAATGGCTGCACCGAATGTAATGGCCGCTATAGGGTAGGCAAAGGGCGAGTGTTCCACATAAAATGGATTTCCCGTCTTGAACGCAACAATCACCCCAAAGCCGATGAACATCGAAGCCAAGGCAGCTCTTGCCAAATAGCGTGTCCTGCTCTGTTTGAAAATTTTGTGCTTCTTTAAAGCCAGTTTTTCGACTTCTTGTAAGGCTTGTACTTCCAAATGAAATCACCCGATTTTCTTCATATATAATATCTTCTAATGTAAATGATTCCCCAGACTGCAATTAAAAATCAGTAAATCTTGCAACTGAATGCAAACGACGTGCGAAGAGGGAGGAATATATTAAAAGCAAATGAAAAAAGACTGAATCCGCTAAGATTCAGTCTTTTTTGGCATGTTTAAAATGTATCCCTGACGAACTTCGGATTGCGCTGCATCGACGCAAATAGGACAATGCCGCTTACGAGCAGCAGCACGCTTGTCAATACGAATACTGAGCTGAAGCCGAAGTATCCGGCAAGAAAACCGCCTAGTATTGGACCGACAATGTTCCCGAAGAAACGGAGACTTGTGTTGTAGCCGAGTACCTCTCCCTGCATGGCCACCGGTGCTTCTTGCCTGATATAGGCAACCCTGACTGGTATGATTCCTCCGATGGTGATTCCGAGCAGGAACCGGATCAGCACCAGCTGCCAGATGTTCCCCACAAAACCGCCTGGCAGATAGATGATCGCTGATAAAAACAGGAGCAAGACAAGTATTTTAATGTAGCCAACCCGGTCGGCAATTTGCCCCCATTTCCGTGCCATCAACAAGTTGCCGAGCCCTGCTGCCGAAAAGGCGATTCCAGAAAAGAAAGCGAGATTTTCAGGCCCGTGCAGCTCACCAACATATAGAGACAATATTGGCTGGATACTGAAATGGGCAATCTGGACAAGCATGGACATGAGCAGGACATTCACCATGATTGGGTTTTTGAAGATATGCTGAAGAACTTCTTTGCGGCTGTAATTTGTTTTTGATCCGTTTTTGATATCAACCCTGTATTCCATCACCATGAACACTAACAATCCTGACAGGACGATGAAGGCCGAGGTGGATTGGAAGGTTACCGCGTAGCCTAGGGAATCGGCAAGTACCCCGCCGATCATCGGTCCTAGAAGGGCGCCGGTTATACTGCCTGTCTGGAGAGTTCCTAATACCTTGCCGGCCTGTTCCTTTGACGTCTGCGTGGATATCAGAGCCTGCGACACAGGGATGAAACCTGAGAATAACCCCATGAACATCCTAAGTAAAAATAATTCCCATACAGAATTGGCTAATCCTAACAGGAAAACTGAAAAGCCCATGCCGAAAGCCATGAAAATCAGGATCATTTTCCGGCCGAACCGGTCTCCAAGCCTTCCGATTGCCGGAGAGAATAGAAATGCAGTAACGAATGTAATCCCGAAGGTCAAGCCCGACCAATTTTGGACATACCTTTCTGAAAAATCACCGAACGTCTCAATGTATAAAGAGAGAAAGGGCATCACCATTGTCATGCTGCCGGCGATAAAGAAATTCGCGAACCACATGATCCTCAAGTTGCGTTTCGCCTTTTGCTGCTGGGTCATTCCATCAACACTTCTTTCTCAGTGCGAATATTTCGCTTTTCTAAATATTATACCAAATTTTTGCTGTATTGAAAACCAATACAGCAAGCAGGTATTATTTCAGCCATTCGAGCAATTCAATTCTATTCCCAAATGGGTCGTTGACATATATGCGATTTGCGCCTGGCAACTTGTCATCTTTAATGTAATCAATTCCTGTAGAAGTCAAATGCTGTTTCAATCCTTCAATATTCTCCATTTCAAATGCCGGATGGGCTTTCCGTGCGGGTACAAAAGGTTCCTCAATGCCAATATGGATTTGGCAATTCCCGAATTGAAACCATGCTCCGCCACGCTTTTTCAACTCAGCTGGCTTTTCAATCTCTTCAAAGCCCAATATTTCTCCAAAAAATTTCCGTGCCTGTTCTTCCGAACCCTTAGGTGCTGCTAGCTGTATATGATCGATCGCTTTAAATTTGAATGTCATATTCAATCCCTCCCTATTAAAAATTCTAATCTATAAGGAAAGATAAGGAAATGACAAGGTATGAATCTATAAATATAAGTTTTTCTTATCACTTAAAAAGTAATACAAGCCCTCCTGATTACATATAAATTAGTAAAGTTTTGTACGTTTTTAAAAGAGGGGGCTATCAGAAATGAAAAAAAGATTTCTTGCCATTGTGATGATGGCAATCATGGCGCTTGTAATCTCGGCTTGCGGTACAAGCTCAAGCGGAGGGGAATCGGACGCTGAAAAGAAGGAATTAAGAGTCGTCACGGACGCAGCGTATGCACCATTTGAGTACATGGAAGGCGACAAAATTGTTGGTTTCGATATCGATTTCCTTAAGGCAGCCGCGAAAGAAGCAGGGTATGAACTAAAGTTTGAGAATGTCGGCTGGGATCCGATTTTTGTGGAAATCAAGAGTAAGAGGGCTGACATGGCCGTCTCCTCGATTTCCATCAATGATGAGCGCAAGCAGACTTATGATTTTTCGCTGCCGTATTTCTTATCCACCAATAAAATCCTTGTCCGCGAAGACAGCGATATCAAAACTGCGGCTGACCTAAAAGGCAAGGTAGTGGCTGTCCAGAACGGAACAACGGGGCAGGAAGCAATGGATAAGCTTCTCGGCAAGAACAATAAGGACATCAAAAAGTTCGACAACAACAATTTGGCCATCATGGAAATGCTTTCTGGCGGAGCAGATGCAGTCGTTGCTGATAATGGCGTCGTCGAAGTGTACGCTAAAAACAATCCGAAAGAAAAACTAAAGGTCATTGAAGACAGTAACAGCTTCGAGGCGGAATACTATGGCATCCTGTTCCCAAAAGGTACAGATTTGAAAGCGGACTTTGATAAAGCAATCAAGAAAATCGTCGAGAATGGCACATATGAAAAAATCTATCAAGAATGGTTCGGTCAGGAGCCTAACATTGAAATGCTGAAAGCAGAACAAGAAGCATCAGAATAACCAATCATAACCTATGAATCTTCAATGATGATGCGTAACTCTTGAAAAATAGCGTTACGCATTTTTTTGTAAATTTATAAAAATGGTCCCGAGCCTGGGGGCTTTGGAGGGCAAGCTATGGATTTTCGTTTTGATATTATCGTTGAATATACTCCTTATCTAATAAAAGGGACGCTGCTGACAATCGGGCTGTCATTGGCCGGAATTTTAATCGGGACAATCCTCGGGCTGTTCATCGGTCTCGGCAAGATCCAGCGGCGAAAACTGCTGACCTGGCCATTTGTCTGGTATATCACTTTCTTTAGGGGAACCCCGTTATTTGTGCAGATCCTGCTGATTCATTTTGGTGTGGTTCCGATGCTCATTGGAGAAACGAACGGGATTGTCGCGACGATCATCGCGCTGTCCCTGAACGCAGCAGCCTATATAGCTGAAATCTTCAGGGCCGGAATCCAGTCGATTGACCGCGGCCAGATGGAAGCCGCCCGCTCACTGGGAATGACCCATGTGCAGGCAATGAGGTATGTCATATTACCGCAGGCTTTCAAGCGGATGATTCCGCCTCTGGGGAATGAGTTCATTGTACTGATCAAGGAATCATCCCTGGCAGCGATCGTCGCGACTCCGGAAATCATGTACTGGGGACGGGCAATGGCAGGGCAGTACTACCGAGTATGGGAACCGTACCTCACCGCGGCAGTCATTTACTTACTACTGACCCTGTCGCTTAGCTTTTTACTAAATCTCCTCGAAAGAAGGCTGAAAACAGAATGATTAAAATCGCTAATCTGCAAAAATCATTTGGCAGCCAAAAGGTGTTGAATGGAATAGATGTTGAGGTTCAGCCACAGGAAGTAGTTGTTGTGATTGGTCCGTCTGGTTCAGGCAAATCAACCTTCCTCCGCTGCATAAACTTACTGGAAACGATCACGGACGGACATGTGCTGATCGAAGATATTGACATTACCGATAAAGGGACGGATATCAACAAAGTGCGCGAAGAGGTCGGTATGGTATTCCAGCACTTCAATCTGTTCCCCCATAAGACAGTGATTGAAAACATCATGCTGGCGCCGCTGAAGGTACGAGGTGTTTCCGAACAGCAGGCAAGGGAGAAAGGAATGGAGCTTCTGAAAAAAGTAGGTCTCGAAGATAAAGCTGATACCTACCCAGACTCCCTTTCCGGAGGACAAAAGCAGCGGGTGGCCATCGCCCGCGCCCTTGCGATGGAACCCAAAATCATGCTCTTCGATGAACCTACCTCAGCCCTCGATCCAGAAATGGTCGGCGAGGTGTTAGAGGTCATTAAACAACTGGCACGCGAAGGAATGACGATGGTCGTCGTTACGCATGAAATGGGCTTTGCCCGCGAAGTCGGTGACCGCGTCATTTTCATGGACGGAGGACTTGTAGTTGAAGAGAACAAGCCGAATGAGATTTTCGAAAATCCGCAGCATGAGCGGACGAAAGCATTTTTGAGCAAGGTTTTATAGTTTGATAAAAGAAGCCCGATTTGGTCGGTGCTTCTTTTTTTGGACAATAAAAAGGAGGCAACTGTAGATAAAAGTTTTACAACTGTAGATAAACCTGATGTAACTGGAGAAAAAAGTGGTGCAACTGGAGATAAAAGTGGTGCAACTGGAGATAAATCTGCCGCAACTGGAGATAATGTTGTGCCACCTTAAATAAATGTACAACCGTAAATAAATGTTGTTCAACCGTAAATAAGATTGGTACAACCGTAAATAAAAAATGTACAATCGTAAATATATTGATTCCAACCGTAAATACACTTCGCCAATCTGGAAATGAGGATCGGTAAACTGGTAAGGTCACAGCGCATCACACAAAAAAATAGCCATCAAAGCAGTCTAATACCAGCAATAACCTAAGATTGGCGGAGTAACTGGCCTATTTTTGATAATTTATCCAATTAGTGCTTGTTAAAACTAACGTCATTAGTTAAAATAAAACTAACGACATTAGTTTTATTGGGAGGTTCACAAAAATGAGAGTGATCAAAGAGGGGTATTTATATCAGCTGACGTTCATGCCAAGGGTTTTTCCAGTGAATTGTTATTTTATCGAGGAGGAGGATGGGCTGACATTAATTGATGCGGCGCTTCCGAATAGTGCGAAAGCAATCTTGCAGGCTGCTGAAAAAATCGGGAAAGAAATCAAGCGAATTGTTTTGACTCATGCACATGGCGACCACATAGGTGCGCTTGATGAACTGAAAGCGAAACTTGATGTTCCAGTTTATATTTCTGCTCGCGATTCCCGCCTTTTAGCTGGTGATACCTCTCTTGATTCGACTGAACCGCAGACACCGATTCGCGGCGGCATACCAAAAAACATCAAAACAAGACCGGATATTCTTATGAAGGAAGGGGATGAAATCGGTTCTTTGCGGGCAATTTCAACTCCAGGGCACACACCGGGATCGATGTCATTCCTTGACCAGAGAACAAACATCCTGATTGCGGGAGATGCATTCCAGACCAGGGGCGGTACAGCCGTTTCAGGGGTGACAATCCCGTGGTTCCCTTTTCCGGCAATGGCGACCTGGAATAAGGACACAGCACTTCAGAGTGCCCGGAAAATCATGGAGCTAAAACCAGCACTTCTTGCGGTTGGGCACGGGGAACTGTTGCGAAATCCTGCAGCATATATAGAAAAAGCCATTCATAAAGCAGAAGAAGCTTTTACAAAATAAAGGAGTGCATAAACATGTCACCAAGGCCAAAAGTGGCGCTTGATAAAAATACGATCATGATCGCAGCAGCTGAGCTTGCGAATGAGCATGGAAGTGAATATATCACTCTGGCAATGCTGGCCAAGAAGCTCAATATTAAATCGCCTTCATTATATAACCACTTTGACGGCCTGCCGGGAATCAAAAAGGAAATGGCCATTTTTTCACTACAGAAACTGTACAATAGCCTGGCAGAGGAAGCGGAGGGCAAAGCTCACGGGGGCGAGGCAGTACTGGCATTAAGTAGGGCGTATTTAGCCTTTGCGAGAACCAATCCAGGATTGTACGAGTTCGCATTATCAGCACCAGATCCTTCAGATGAGCTGGTTCATGACGCTGGCAAAAAAATCGTTGAACTCGTCGTATCTGCTATCCGCCCTTTTGAACTTTCAGAGGAGGAAGCAATCCATGCTGTCCGCGGCTTGAGAAGCCTCATGCATGGATTTGCTTCGCTGGAGCATAAAGGTGGTTTCGGAATGCCGCTGGACTTGGATGAGAGCTACAAGCTTGCAGTCACAGCGTTTATTACAGGCTTGAAAAAATCCAGCTAATTTTCATCTTCTGAAATAGAATCAAAAGGTACTCATATATATATGTATAGATGCAACTTTGAAAGAACAGGAGGCGCGCTATGGATATATATGTGAGAAGAGGAGATTCCTTTTGGTATTTCAGCAATATTTTCAACATCCCTCTCCAGTTGATCATAGATTCCAACCGTGATATTGACCCAAATGCACTGAATGTGGGACAGACGGTAAGGATTCCTGGTTTTGCAGCTGTTGATTATCGAATCCGTGCAGGTGATACCCTTTGGAAAATTGCGCAAAGCAGGAATCTGCAAGTGGATGCCCTTCTATTGGCAAACCGCAATATTAATCCAAACGGGTTGTATATCGGACAAATGGTCAAGGTCCCGCTAAGAATTTCCTGGCGGATTGTCCAGGGGAAGAAGAATTATGATTATGCCGCACTGATGAGTGATTTGAGGCGATTGGAAAATGTCTATCCGTTCATGAAGGTGCCTTCGATCGGAAATTCGGTTTTAGGTAAAAGCATACCAGAAACACTGATCGGGAATGGCAATAAGCGGGTCCACTACAATGGATCTTTCCATGCGAATGAATGGATCACCACTCCCATCATCATGACATTTCTGAACGACTATCTTTTGGCGCTTACAAATAAGTCCTCCATACGCGGCCTGTCCATGCAGAATTACTATGGCCAGACAACATTATCGATTGTGCCGATGGTCAATCCTGACGGTGTTGATCTTGTGCTCAATGGACCGCCTGAAGCAGAGCCATGGAATGAAAGAGTAGTAGAATTAAATAGAGGAAGCCTGGATTTCAGCGGTTGGAAGGCGAATATCAGAGGGGTGGACCTTAACGACCAATTCCCGGCAAAATGGGAGCTTGAAAAAGAACGCAACCCAAGTCAGCCGGGCCCAAGGGATTATGTTGGGCCAAAGCCATTATCCGAGCCGGAAGCAATTGCGATGGCAGAAATGACAAGAAGACGCGATTTTGCCAGGGTTCTCGCTTTCCATACCCAGGGAGAGGTTATCTACTGGGGCTTTGAAAACCTGGAGCCGCCTGAATCGGAGGCAATGGTCAATGAATTTGCCCGGGTGAGCGGATACCAGCCGGTCAAGACAATTGAGAGCTATGCCGGCTATAAAGATTGGTTCATCCAGGACTGGCGCAGGCCTGGTTTTACAGTCGAACTTGGCTTCGGTATAAACCCGCTGCCGCTTTCGCAATTCGATGAGATTTATGAAGAGGCTCTGGGAATCTTTCTTGCAGGACTTTATCTATAGGCTCCTTTTTACTGAATGTCGATCTCACAGAGTTTGAAAGATAAACGGAAAAGTTCCGCTTAAATGGAAAATGACCCTTATTTCTTCAAAAATAAGGGTCGTTTTTCCGTTTATTTTTAAAAAAACGCTGGATTTTGTTCTATTTATAACAGTTAACCGGAATATCTCCACTTATTCCTGCTTCATAAGCTTCCTCTAAGTACAATTGCCGGAAAATCTCCGCTTATGTTATACCTTCATGAAAACTATAAATGGATGATAACAGAGTAAATCTATAAAAAGCAGATCACATGAAAAGGTGGTCTCTAAATTGTCTTTATATGGTAAAATTGAAGAGTACGAGAGGGGGAGGTAAGTTGACTTATTCAGGAAAAGGATCTAAACATATTTTGCATTCGATTATTATCATGAGCGTACTTATTCTGCCAAGTTTAAGCTATACCATCCGGATTACAATACTTCTTGCCTTGCTGGTCATTACTTTACATAAGATCCATTTAACGATTACTTCAAATCACCTTGAATATAAAATTAAATTTTTTAGGTTTACAATATACCGAAAAATACTTACATCTGAGAATATCAAAAAAATAAAGTTTGGCCGCATTGGCTGGTCTACGAAGAATGCAGTTGTGAAAGTGAGAGGAGGCTTCAATTTCGGTGTTGCTCACTTTTACAGCGAACAGCTCATCCGGGAGCTTGAAGAATTTGCCCTGGTTAATCATATCGATGTTCAAAAGACGCAGGATTATCTGCTGTTGGAAAAATACTATTCTCAAAAATAACAAAAGCATCGGGCAATGGATAACCCGATGCTTTTTGTTTAAGGATAAGAGTTTAACTTTTACACTTCGAGAATTGGCCAGCTCCAGCACCTAGCCCCTCGAGACGCATGTCTAGCTGCGGCTCCTAACTCCTCGAGACGTTTCGCTCCTGCCAATGAAGCCAAAGAACGACTTCACTGTCAGGCCCTCCAGCGCTTGTCGGGGCTGACCAAGGCGCTTGCGCTTTTAAGTTTATTTTTCAAAAATGCTGTTGGAAAGAAGTCGGAACAGATAATCGGTATGGTCGCGGAAACCTGCTTCGAGACCAATCAATGTAACGTCCTTATTCTGTTCTTTCACGATGACGGCCTTGCCCTGTGCGGCACCATTGTTTTTCCAGTGACCGGCTACAAAGAAATCGGTGTTGTCGTCAAATGTTGCGGATATTTCATCATTTCCGGTGTTTTCATACCAGACTGGGCGGTATACAAAGCCAAAGTCGTCCTCGCCATATCCTCCCGTCACACCTTCACCGCTGTAATCAACTTTTGCGATGCCGTTGCTGTTGTAACTTGCGACGACAATTTCATCATCCGTAAGGCCCAGTGTCTTTGTTGCGAGGGATGCGCCAGCACCAACTGCGATATATTTGCCGCCATTATTTAAAAATTCTTCTACATTCGATTTAAAGCTGTCGAATTGTTCAGGAGTCGTGAAACCGAACTCTTTATTGCCAGCGCGAGACTGATTTTTGGCAATCAACCCTTCCGTCCCGCTAAAAACGAAGACATCAAAGCCTACAAGACCCTTTTCAGCCACTTCAACAGGAGTCACTTCCGTCACCTTGAATCCCAGTCTTTTCAGCGCCAGTTTAGTTCCTGAATGAGATTGAGCCTTGTTCATGCCGCCATCCTTCAATATAGCGACTTTCATGTCATTCACTTCAACCACATCAGCCGGAACCTTAGCTGATTCAATGTGCAGTCCGGATTCTTTTACTGCTGCAGAAATGACATTCGCTGCTGCTTCTGTGTAAAAATCACCTTCAGAATTCCGTTTTACAGTAACGCCTTGCTGAAGAAGTGTGTTTACAAGATTTACGGCTTTCACGGAACTGTTTGGAATCAGGAATGGACCTTTGCCGCTGACTGTCCCTAGTTCCTGAATCTGATTTACTTTTGCAGCTGTTACATCAAACTCGCTTTGAACCGCAATAGCCTCGAAGCCCCATAGCTCTGGCAGGCTCCATGCTGAAATATCATACATGGCATCAACGTCTTCGGTGATGTCCTCGCCATCCCACAGCATCGTATTGGCAAGGCCAGCTTTTGCCTGATCCATTTTTACGATATACGTGCCTTTAGGGTAAGATTTTCCGTCGGCAGTAAAAGCTTTGGAAGCCTGGACGACTTCGATGTCGTTTTTCTGCAGATGATTGACAGCCTTATGTGTCACGGTTGGATCTTCCGGATCAACAGGCAGCACATAGGCAGTCGGGAAGAAGCCTTCTTCATGGAATGGATGATCAAAATTGATGCCTCGCTTGAACATCTCAATCTGGTCCTTGATCATTTCCTGCTTGTTCTCGGTTGAGTTTTTCAATGCTCCCATGATGGCGTCATACATCCAGCGAACACCGTCTTCATCATTGGTTGGCGCTTCAAGTGTATGGCCATATGCTCCATGGTACATTGCATACATTGGAGTGAAGATTGGCGGATAATCATCCCAGCCTTCCGCATCATCACGCTGAGGAATATAAGTTCCTTCCATTGCCTGATAGAGGCTGCCTGAGAAGCTTTCCTTATCAGACAAAATTTCATTTTCCATTGCTTTTGCCTGGTCCATCGCCCATTTTTCATACAAATCATATTCGTAGTTAGGATTGTGTGGAACCGTACACGGTTCAATTAGACCTTGCTTGTTCGGTGCATAATTTTTCACATAGCCATGTGTATCAAGGAAGACCATTGGATTCCATTCCTTGATCAATGCGACAGTTTCCTGGGTTTCAGGCTGGGACTGGGTGATGAAGTCACGATTCAAGTCGATTCCTTCTCCATTGAAGCGGGTAGCGTCAATCCGGCCATCAGGATTCTGGACAACATTGAAAATCAGGATGTTATTATCGAGAATCTCTTTGGTAGTATCATCATTTTCAAGGGCAAAGCGTTCGATCAGCTGCATGACCGCGTCACTACCGACAAACTCCGTGCCATGGATGGAGCCATTGATCATGATAGGCACCTTGAAGTCAGGATTGTTCTCAATCCAGTCTTGTGCTTTTCCAGGATTCTTGAACATTTGTTTTCTTAGGGCTTGAATTTTGCCGAACTTGCCTTTAGAGTCAGGGGCGGCAATCGTCACGACGTAAAGGGGCTGGCCTGTTGATGATTGGCCTTTTACTTCGACCTTCACACGATTGGATTGCTTTTCAATTTGCGCAAGCTTGTCGCCGATTTCCGAGAACTTCATAAAATCATAGTTTTCGCTGTTGAATAAGCTGCCGTCCTTTTCTTCGTATGCATTTACATAATTCCATTTGATTGACTCAGCCAGTGCGGGAGTCCATGGTGCGGATGCCAGCAAACTTGCAGCCACTACACCAGAAATAATCTTTTTATGCTTCATTTATGTATTCCTCCGAAATAATATTTTGTATATTTATACATAATAATCACTAAATATTATTTCGGCAATCGTACGAAATTCCTAAAAATTTTTTAATGTGGAGAAAGCGTTGACTTTCCTTGATTTTTGCCGAGTTGGGAAATTAATCGGAATGACTATATGGGTAAAAAGTCACAAGGAGAAGCTAAAATAAAAAAACAGGGCTTGTGGCCCTGTTTTACTGTGGCTGCATGGTTCGATTGCGACGTTTGCGGTTCCACTGTCTCGCTTTATACTTTTGCTCTAGTTCAGCGACAGGTTTTGCGACAAGTGCGTTCTTGAATTCTACAGGTGTCTGTTTTACTGAAAAAACAACAGTATTGACAGCTTTCTTTTTCTTTTCGAAATCAGTCATCAGCTTCTGCTGTTTAAACTTAAGTGAATCTGTTTCTTCTTTGATGGCATTTGTTTTATTTTGGACACGTGTGGCTGTCTCCTGAAGACTATCGATCGTTGGCTTGGCGTCCTTAAATGTTTTATATGCAACATATCCAAGATAAGCGAGGGCAGCGACGATGACAGCGATGCTTAAATAAACAATGATCATAGAATGAGCCTCCTTTCCAATGTAGTAAGATCATTTACATATTGATTACCCTAATTCAGCAAAAGAATAACTGATTTTTTATGGAAGCCTAGGATTGCTAAATTTGAATGATTTGTGAAACAGTGAACAAAGTAGACTGAAAATGTGACGAACTTCACAACCAAGAGATGTAAATCACAATACAATTTATACATAGAGGAAATATCATTAATGAAAACTCCGCATTAGAAATTATAGGAGGACAAACGAGATGAAAAAGAAATTAGTCATGATAGGAAACGGAATGGCAGGAGTAAGGACAATCGAGGAGCTGCTTAAACTTCAGCCAGATGGCTTCGAAATCACGATCTTCGGGAATGAACCTCATCCTAACTACAATAGAATTATGTTATCCACAGTCCTTCAGGGAGATAAGTCAATCGAAGATATCATCATGAATGACTGGGATTGGTATAAGAGTAATGATATTCAACTTTTTGCAGGTGAAGAAGTTGTCGAGATTGACAAGGAAAAGAAGCAAGTCATTTCCGAACAAGGACGCAAGGTGGACTATGACGAGTTAATCATCGCTACAGGCTCCAGCTCGTTCATCCTGCCAGTACCTGGGTCTGACAAAAAGGGAGTAGTCGGGTTCCGTGATATCCATGATTGTGAAATGATGATCAAAGATTCCAGGCAGTATAAAAAAGCAGCTGTAATAGGCGGCGGGCTGTTAGGACTGGAAGCAGCTAGAGGCTTGCTGAACTTGGGCATGGAAGTCGATGTTGTCCATTTGATGCCGCATCTGATGGAAAGGCAGCTTGATGGAACCGCTTCTGGAATGCTGAAAAAAGAACTGGAAAACCAAGGCATGAATTTCTTGCTTGAAAAACAGACTGCGGAAATTTTAGGAGACGAAAGGGTAACAGGACTAAGGTTCACAGACGGTACCGAAATCCGGGCAGACCTTGTTGTCATGGCTGTCGGCATTCGCCCTAACGTCCAGTTGGCAAAAGACAGCGGCATTTATGTCAACAGAGGGATTGTCGTCAATGATTATATGGAGACAGATGTCCAGAATATTTATGCTGTTGGCGAATGTGCGGAACATAGAGAAATCGTCTATGGCCTTGTCGCACCGCTGTATGAACAGGGTAAAGTACTTGCAGCTAACCTTGCGGGGATTCCGACTAACCCTTATGAAGGAACGATTTGCGGCACTCAACTGAAGGTTTCAGGCTGTGATTTGTTTTCAGCAGGTGAGATCGGCGATGACGAAGGAACGAAATCAATCAAGGTCCACAATGAGTTTGATGGGATCTACAAGAAAATTGTCATTCGTGACAACCGGATTGCCGGGATTGTGCTTTATGGTGACACGAAGGACAGCAACCGCCTGTTCAGGATGCTGACCAAAAGAGAAGACATCAGCGGCATGACAAGTGTCTCGATTCTTGAAGCAAGCGGATGCTGTGGTGGAGGAGAAGCCGGCGATGTAGCGGCGATGGCCGATGACGAACTTGTCTGCGGCTGCAATGGTGTTACAAAAGGAACGATTGTCGAAGCCATCCGCACAAATGAGTTGACTACTGTTGATGAAGTTGGTGGCTGCACGAACGCTGGCCGTTCTTGCGGAAGATGCAAATCGCTCATATCCGATATCCTCGCTTATACGCTTGGCGACCAATACGATACTACTGCAAAAAAAGCAGGAATTTGCGGCTGTACGACTTTAAGCAAAGATGAAGTAGTCGCTGAGATCAGGGAAAAAGGATTGACCAATGTCAGGGAAGTCATGAATGTACTCGGATGGTCCCAGGAGGAAGGATGTTCGAAATGCCGTCCGGCGATCAACTATTACCTGGGGATGGTCCATTATGACGGCTATAAGGATGAACGTGATTCAAGGCTGGTTAACGAGAAAATGCATGCTAACATCCAGAAAGATGGGACATATTCAGTTGTACCAAGGATGTATGGCGGTGTGACGACAGCAGCTGATTTGAAAAAAATTGCGGAAGTTGCCGAGAAGTACGACGTGCCTTTGGTAAAGCTGACTGGCGGTCAAAGGATTGGCTTGTTTGGTGTCAACAAAGAGGACCTTCCTGCTATGTGGGAAGACCTGGGAATGCCATCAGGCTATGCGTACGGAAAAACACTTCGTACCGTAAAAACCTGCGTCGGTGAAAAGTTCTGCCGGTTTGGAACCCAGGATTCAATGGGACTTGGAATCGAGCTCGAGAAAAAGTTTGAGAGACTCGATACACCTCATAAGGTGAAGATGGGTGTTTCTGCTTGCCCAAGGAACTGTGCTGAATCAGGAATCAAGGACATCGGCTTTGTAGGTGTCGATGGCGGCTGGGAAATCTATATCGGCGGTAACGGTGGAACCGACCTGCGCGCTGCCGACTTGCTTGATACCGTCAAGACGAAAGAAGAGGCATTGGAAATTACCGGAGCATACCTCCAGTACTACCGTGAAACTGCAGCATACCTTGAAAGGACGGCACCATGGCTCGAAAGAATGGGACTTGATCATGTCAAAGAAGTGCTGGCCGATGAGAACATGAGAAAGCAGTTGAACGAAAGACTGGATAAGACATTGGAGCGATATAACGAGCCATGGAATGAAGCAATTTCTGATAGAGCCATAAAAGAAAAATACTATCAAGTCCGCAGCGTGAGTGTTGAATAAGGGAGGATGGATGAAGATGCAAACAACGAAAGTAAGAATCAAAGTAGCTGATTATGACTCCCTGCCTGAACGGGCAGGGCAGGCAGTCACTATAAATGGACAGACCATCGTCTTGTTTCGGATTTCCACCGGAGATGTCAAGGCTGTTGAAAACCGCAGCCCTCACCGTAAAGGCGGAACTCTTGCAGATGCTCTTGTCAGCGGGAATTTTATCTACTGCCCAGTCTACGACCTAAAGATCTCGCTGGAAGACGGGAAAGTGCAGGCACCGGATACAGGCGAAGTAAAAACGTACCAAGTTGAAGTATTCGGAAATGAAGTGCATATTACGATATGACTTAAGAGGGGGAACCTCCCTCTCAATATACAGCGTTGAAAGGGCGGGAATACAATGGAAAAAGGAAAAGCGTTCTTAGTCGGTGCAGGACCTGGAGATGTACAGTTGATTACAGTAAAGGGATTGGAAGCAATCAAAAAGGCTGAGGTCATTTTATATGACAGGCTTGCCAATCCGAAATTGCTGGATTATGCTCCTTCTGATTGCGAACTGATCTACTGCGGCAAGCTCCCTGACCGGCACGTCCTTCGCCAGGAAATGATCAACGACCTATTGGTGGAAAAAGTGTTGGAAGGGAAAATTGTTGTCCGCTTAAAGGGCGGCGATCCTGGAGTGTTTGGACGAGTAGGCGAAGAAGCAGCTGCCCTGGCTGAAAATGGACTTCCTTTTGAAATTGTACCCGGAATTACATCAGGGATTGCTGCACCGCTATATGCAGGAATTCCCGTTACACATCGAGAATTTGGTGAATCCTTCGCGGTTGTAACTGCCCATGACAAGTCCGAGAATGGACAGCCAAAACTGGACTGGAAGGGGCTTGCCACCGGAATCGACACCATTGCTTTTTACATGGGTATTTCAAATCTTCCTTATATCAGTGAAAATTTAATCAAGAATGGAAAGTCACCGGATACCCCGGTCATCCTCATCCAATGGGGAACCTTCTCCCGGCAGCAGACTCTTGAAGGAACTCTGGCCAATATTGCCGTAAAAGCGAAGGAAGTGAATTTTACCAACCCGGCCATCACACTGGTTGGAGATATCGTATCGCTTCGTAAGAAGTTGAACTGGTTTGAAAGGAAGCCTTTGTTTGGTAAGCAAATATTACTTGCCCGAACAGGAAGTGCTGAGAGTGAACTTGCAAAGGAATTGATGGAGCAGGGCGCGGACGTGATTGAATTTCCGAAATGGAAAAAGGTTTACGTTCCTGCAGACAAGGCAGTCATCAAAAAAATTCAAGAATACGAGCAGATTCTTTTTACATCTCCTGAGTGTGTAAAAGAATTCTTCCAGATCATTTTTGAAGCAGGAATCGATATCAGGAGGGTGAAAGCAGAACTTTACGGTTGTTCAACAAAGTCTGTCAGGGCATTGAATGAAAAGGGCTTTTTTGCAGAAGTGGAAGGGAAGCTGCATCCGGTTGGAAAGCTGTTAATCGTAGGAGACAGCGATATCACGCACCAATATCCTGATGCTGAAATGTTCCTAACCTCAAAAAAGGTTGTCGATGAGAAATTCACGCCTATTTTCAAAAGAATTCTAGAAGAAGCTTCTGTCAATACAGTGGTTTTGCCAAGCACAAGGGCGGTCAAAACAATGGTTGAAGAAGGAATCCTAGAGAAAATCATCCCACAACAGCTTATAAAAACATCAAAAATTGTTTGCATGGGAGTCCGGACGGGAGAGGCGGCAAGAGAATATGGAATTGTCCCAGATAAGGTGTTAGAATCACCAGATAAAACCGCTGTGATCGATTGTTTAAGCAGAAAGGAATCTGAACTGGCATTCGTGTAATGGACAGATTTTTAAAGGAGAGAAAGATATGGAAGCCACAGTATTCATCAGCCATGGAAGCAGAAGTGAACATGGCAACAAAGTGTTTATTTCATTCATCGAGAAAGTGATTTCGACTGAGCCGAGTACGATTGCAGCTTATGGATTCCTTGAGAATACAAAGCCAACCATTCTTGAAAGTGTTGAATCATGCATATTAAAGGGTGCATCATCGATTACCGTCGTTCCGGTGCTGTTGCTTCCGGGAATCCATGCAAATGTGGATATACCTGAGGAATTGGCAAAAGTCAGTCTTAAGTATCCAGAAGTAAAGATTTTATATGGAGATCCCCTTGGCGTGAATGAAACGATAATTCAAATCGTCCTGGACCGATTGAAGGATCAAGGCTTCTCGGGCAGCAAGTCAGAATCCGTGCTGCTTGTCGGACATGGCAGCAGGGATCCTTTGGCTGCAACCGAATTCGAGAAACTGGCATTCCGCGTTCAGGAGAAAGTTCTCTCTAAAGTTGAAACAGGCTATATAACAACACAGCCATTTTACGGAGAAAAGCTATTGGCAAGTGAGGTCGACAAGAAGATGTACGTTCTGCCATTCTTGCTTTATACTGGCGGGTTTACAGTCAAAATGGAGGAAACAATAAATAGTATTTTACTTCAAGGTCAGGAGAGAGAGGTTGTCCTGTGCGAACCAGTCGGTTTCGATGACCGTCTTGGCGGGCTGCTTCTGCAAAGAGTTGATGACGCAAGAGAAAGGTTAACTTAGAAACACCGTCTTCGTTAGCAGAAGCCAATAAATTTGTGAACATCGTCAATAAAAATACCTATCGCCAATAATGGTATGAATACCTCAATATAATAGAAATCGCAACATAAATGGAGAGTGGAAGCATGCTATACTCTATGAACCTTCGGATATCAGGCCGTAACGCAGTGGTGATTGGCGGAGGCAAGGTCGCTCACCGAAAAGTATTGGGGTTGCTGGATGCTGGAGCAAAAGTGAAGGTAGTCAGTCCTGAATTGACAAGAGAATTGATGGGTCTTGCCGCAGAAGGCGAGATTTCCTGGCAGGCAGTGAAATATACGAAAAAAGATCTTGAAGGAGCATTGCTAGTAATTGCCGCCACCAATGACACCGAGACGAATCTGGCAGTTAAGAAGGATGCTTCACCACATCAATTGGTTAATCTTGCAGACAATCCCGAGCAATCTGACTTTCAGGTTCCATCCGTTATGAAAAGAGGGAAATTGATAATCGCCGTCTCGACATCGGGGGCAAGCCCTGTACTCGCTAAAAAGATTTGCGGTCAACTGGAGCAGACTTTTGATGAAAAATACGAAAGCTACCTGGAGTTCCTGGCAGCAAGCCGAAAAGAAATTAAAGCAGCCGTCAAGGATGAAACAGCTAAAAGGAAGCTTTTGAGAGAAATAGCTAAGGAGAGTTTCTTAGCTTCTGACCAAAGAGAAGAAAGGTTTGCCAGGATGCTGAAAGAAGCAATCAGTGAGGAGGGAAAGTAAAGCGCGAGTTCGCGCGATTACTTCCCTCCTTTTTGCGGTTCAGATGTCCAACTCCAGAATAAGATATGCTGCCATGAGGAGACTCTTATGTTCAGTTCTAACAAGGCAAGGGTACATACATGAAGGTGTATTATGGAAATGATATAATGAACTGTAAAAGCTTATAAGATTGGAGTATCATTTATGAAAACATTTGTCGTCTTCCTAAAAGACAAAAGGACAGGCAAACTGGAACCAAGCCTGTTGACTAGACATATTGAACACCTCAGGCAATTAAACCAGGCAGGAAAATTGATGGTAGCTGGACCGCTCAAAAATAACGAACAAGCAATGATCATCCTTAATTGTGATGATATTGATGAAGCAATTAATCTGGTAGAAAGTGACCCGTTCATAAAAGAGCAATATTACAATACATATGATATCAACGAACTCATCGTTGCCAACGACGAAAATAACTGGCTGATGGATAGCCCGCAGACGAACGGGAATCTGGTTCACTAAGAGAAAAAAGGGACGTCCAGCAAAACTGGACGTCCCTCTTCTGTGGTACGATTATTTAGTTTCTTCCTCAACGATGACTTCCTCAGTCACAGTTTCAGCAGACTCTTCAGCAGGCTTTTCAAATACAGCAAGTACAGCAGAAATCAAAGCAGCAAATTTCTTTGCGATTTCACTCGCGTGTAAGCTAGCCTTGGACTCAGCTTTCTTTTCAACAGAAGGATTTACTTTTGCTTCTTCAGTCACTTCTTCAGTAGCAGCTTCTTCAGTTACTTCTTCAGTAGTAGTCTCCTCAGTAACAGCTTCTTCAGTTACTTCTTCAGTAGTAGTCTCCTCAGTAACAGCTTCTTCTTCAGTCACTTCTTCAGTAGAAGTTTCCTCAGTAACAGCTTCTTCAGTCACTTCTTCAGTAGAAGTTTCCTCAGTAGCAGCTTCTTCAGTTACTTCTTCAGTAGAAGTTTCTTCAGTAACAACCTCTTCAGTCACTTCAACAGACAAAGCAACTGCTGAATTTTCGTTCGCTTTCTCTTTAGCAACATCGCTAGCTTTGAAAGCCTTAGACTTCATTTTGTTGGCAACAGAAGGGGATACTTTTGCTTCTTCTTCAGTAACGTCTTCTTCAGTAGCGTCTTCTTCAGTAACGTCTTCTTCAGTAACGTCTTCTTCAGTAGAAGTTTCTTCAGTAACGTCTTCTTCAGTAACGTCTTCTTCAGTAACGTCTTCTTCAGTAGCGTCTTCTTCAGTAACGTCTTCTTCAGTAACGTCTTCTTCAGTAACGTCATCCTCAGTAACGTCTTCCTCAGTAACATCTTCCTCAGTAACGTCTTCTACAGTAACATCCTCTTCAGTTACTTCAACAGACAAAGCAACGGCTGAATTTTCGTTCGCTTTCTCTTTAGCAACATCGCTTGCATTGAAAGCACTGGAATTCATTTTGTTAGTGATAGAAGGAGATTCTTTATCTTCAGTAGCCTCTTCTTCTTCGTCTTCTTCGTCTTCTTCAGTCTTTACAGTTGCATCAGTATCAAGATCGATATCTTCAGAATCGGAGTCATTATCTTCGTCTTCTTCAGATTTTACAGTTGCCACTGTATCTAGGTCGATGTCTTTTGATTCCTCTTCAGAGTCCTCTTCAGCAGGTTCTTCATCTTCCTTTTTCATTTCAGTGTCAGCCTCAGGCTTAGTTTCCTCTTCTTCTTTAGCTGCATCCGTTTCTGCAGTTTCTTCTGAATCAGAGTCAACATCTGTTTCATCAGTAACAATTGGCTCAAGTTCTACAACTTCTACAGTTTCTTCCACTACTGGTTCCTGAGTAACTGTTTCTTCTGTTGGAACTTCCTCAGTTGCCACCTCTTCGACAGGCACTTGCTGATTTGTTGTGTGTACAGCTGCATTCGGTGCCGCGTGCTTTTTTGCAGTTTCGCTTGCATGAATGCCAGCCTGTGACTTTGATGCATTTTCCTTAGCTTCAACCTTTGTTGCGGCTTTTGGCTGAGCCTTGACTGCAGGCTTAGCAGGAGTTGCTTTAACATTAGCCTTTTTATCAACAACCTGAACCTTTGCTGGTTTCACTTTGTGAGATTGCTCAACCTTTACTTTTTCCGGTCCTGCAGCTTGAGTGAAATGGCCTCCCGTAAGTACTCCGATTGACAATACTCCAGCTAGCATAAAAGATTTCACAACTTTAGTTCCATTAATATTATTTTTCATTTTCATCATTCGCTCCCTTTTCATTAACGTGATCCGTGACAATTGCATCGGTATACGGTAAAAAAGCAGGAGCTTTTAGCGGTGGTGGGGAAGGTGGGGCATTGACCCACTGGCTTTGAAAAACAGCGACCCGCGATGTGAAGTGCTGCAGGAGATTTAATTGAAATGTTACATCCCAATAAAACCATTTATCGCTAAAAAAATTGTTCGCGTTTCCATAACTTGTCCTGTCGCCGGAAGGCCCCCCAGAAGCCTTCGTGCGTGAAGGAGGATTAGGAAGATTGTCTCCTTTAGGATACCTCTCATTTTGGGATGAATCATTTTCATCCTTTTTTGCAGGAGGCATTTTCATGCTTACCGTCTTTGCTGCCTTTTTGATAATGGACGGTGTCTCATTAGACTCCTTAGGTGGCTCAACCTTTTCCTCCAGAACAGGAGATCTTCGCTCTGTTTCTTTTGCGTATTGATCTTTATTATGTATGGATTTCAACTTACCTTTTTTATTTTGGTTATTGCTGTGCTTTTGTTTATGGTTTACCTGATTTGGCTTGTTCGTAGTCTCTGCCTTAGTCTTTTTGGGCTGTGCAGCCTTCTGACCCTTTTTGGATAATGAGGCATTTCCATTTACTTTCACTGCATCGGCAGGTGTTTCTTCAGGCTTGGCTTGGGCGGGATTCTGAACTCCTTGTTTCTGCGCGGGCCGGTTTTGAATCGCAGGTTGTGCAGGTGATTTTTCAGAAGTCCTCACATTATTTGCTTTGTCTGCAACGTTAGCCTGTTCAGCCGCTACAGTCTGTGGACCCTTACCGGGATTTTCCCCTTTTTCAGCGAAAGCCATATCTGGGACCAGCATTGCGGCACCAGCAATAAAGCCAGTTATGAGTAAGTGTCGGAAGTGCATCCTTTCACCTCCTTTCAAATCAAGATTCTCTCAGGGATAGCATTCACGATTTTAAACCTGTTTTTGTCGGTTTTTGCAGAATTTTAATAGAAACCGTTCTTTTAACCTATCAAGCTATACAAATAGTAATGGAAAGACTGATTCAAATTTCCCTTCTTTTTGGTACTTATTATTCTGGGTGGTAAATAATTGGTATTCCTTTCTCTTGCTCTTTTATAAAAAAGGAGTAGAATGGGAATTATGCTTTAACCGTTTAAATGAAAGAAGGATACATCATGAACAATCTTAGAATTTATTTGATTCTTACCGGTGTCATGTTCTTATGGGGACTGAATGTCACGGCGCTAAAGGTAATAGTGGGGAACTTCCCGCCGATCACCATCACCTCACTGCGTGTATTCACCGCAGGAGTCTCGGTCTTTATCATTCTCTTTTTCTTAAAAAAAGTCCGCCTGCCATCCAGGAAAGAGTGGACCTATATTATCGGTGGCAGTATCTTGAATGTAACTGGGCACCATATGTTTCTTGGTCTTGGTTTAAAGGTAACTTCGGCGGTTAACGGTGGGTTGATTCTCGGTCTTGGCCCCTTGCTGACGGCGTCGATGGCTATCTTATTCCTGGGAAGGAAGCTGACATTCGTACGTACACTGGGCTTTATTTTCGGAGGCATAGGCGTTTCATTGACTGTGCTGGCAGGAAGCTCAGGTTTATCTGGCATGTCGGTTGGGGATTTCTATGTGTTTCTCTCCATTCTTTCACAAGCCATCAGCTTCATCATCATATCCAAAGCAGCAAAAACATTGGACCCTCGACTGTTGACCGGGTATATGCTTGTCATTGGTTCGTTTATGTTGTTCTTGATTGGTCTATGGAAGGAGCCAGGTGGATTGGCAAGCCTCGGAAATGCTTCAGCGGGAGTATGGATCATCTTCTTCGCATCAGCGATTTTTGCCACCGCAGTGGGGCATATGCTCTACAACTACGCGATCGGCAAGGCAGGACCGGCGGAAGCATCCATATTCCTGAACTTGAACACATTCCTGTCCATCTTATTCGCAGCCATCTTCCTTGGCGAGCATATCACATCCGCTCATCTGCTGGGACTGATATTCATCGTATCCGGAGTCATATTTGGGTCAGGAGCGCTTGAGGAATTGTTGCTGAGAAACAGGATGAAACGAAATGCAGCTTAATATGATTGTTTAAGCAGGGCTCCGGCTCTGCTTTTTTTGTGGTTTTAAACACAATCTAACTTGTATTAAAACTGATATCAAAACCAAACGGGGATTAAAACCGAATCAACGGGGATTAAATTTGTTCCAATGGTGATTAAAACTGAATCAACGGAGATTATATGAGTTCCGACGGGGATTAAAACTGATTTTAAGAGTAAAAAACAATTCGGGCAGGGAATACACCATATAATTACCTCTAGATAAAGCTGGCTGGAAGTTCACAATCCAGGCTCAAAGTCCAAAGTGTCCAATATCTTATAAAAAACGTACTGATTTTGGACACTTATATCCAATAAACTCTATATTTTATTGCATATCAGACCTTGGCACGATTCTTGCTTTATATAAAACTAACAACTTTATTAAAGTGGAGGTCAAGATAAATGAAAATGAACGAAGCAAAAGCGATTGTAACAGGTGGAGCATCTGGTTTAGGGGAAGCGACTGTAAGACGAATTGTTGAGCAGGGCGGGAAGGCTGCCATCCTTGATTTATCTGTGGAACGCGGCGAAGCTCTCGTCAAAGAACTTGGGGAACAGACGCTTTTCATCAAAACAGATGTAACGAGTGAGGAAGAAGTCTCGAATGCGATCAACAAAGCATTTGAATCATTCGGCTCTATCAACACGGTTGTAAACTGTGCCGGAATCGGGGTTGCAGGAAAGCTGCTATCGCGCAAAGGTGTCCATTCGCTGGACATGTTTTCAAAAGTGATTTCCATCAACTTAATTGGCACATTCAATGTCATCAGGCTTGCTTCCGAGCAGATGTCCAAAAACGAAGCGAATGAACTTGGTGAGAGAGGGGTCATCATCAATACGGCTTCCGTTGCCGCGTTTGACGGCCAGATTGGGCAGGCGGCCTACAGTGCTTCAAAAGGGGGAGTTGTTGGCATGACGCTGCCAATTGCAAGGGAGCTTGCTTCATACGGCATCAGGGTGATGACTATTGCGCCGGGATTGTTCCATACGCCGATGTTCGATTCACTGCCTGAGGAAGCAAGGGACTCTCTTGGGAAAATGGTGCCTTTCCCGCAGCGGCTTGGCTATCCTGAAGAGTATGCCCAGCTTGCTGAAAGCATCCTGACAAACCCAATGCTGAATGGCGAAACAATCCGTTTGGACGGAGCCATCCGCATGCAGCCAAAATAATTTTGTGCAGCCCTCATCCTTTGACAGGAGAGGGTTTTTTTAATGGACGAAAGCTTATTTTCACTTAACGAAATGTCGGCCATAATGAATTGTAGCCGCACGTTTTGGTCTAGGTCTGGCAAAGGCGTGAGCACATCCCATTGTGGAAATATTTTCGCGTTGTGGAAAGTCTAGAAAACGAATATGATATTTTTGCAATATAACATTTTAACAGAGAGCAGGGGACAACTAGAGTGACAACGAAATTTTTTAAAATTTTCATGCTTATACTCCTTGCGTCGGCTGTTACCTTCCCACAATTCGCTTCTGCGATGGCGGAGGTCACTTCCTTCAGCCAGTCTACTGGAACGGTTGCATACCAAGGGAACAGTGTGCCAGGATATGTTACTTTTGAGCTGAAGACCAGCGAACCGACGCGTGGTCATATTTTAGCAGTAGGCAACGGTATCCAGACGAAAATCAACCTTTCTTCTACCGATTTTAAAACAGTCCACAAAGTAGACTGGGTACCATGGGACGATACGAAGAAAGTTCCATTGCCAGCTGGGGAATACCAATTGAAGGCTTATTTGTCTGATCAAGGTTACAACCAGATGCAAGGTTATCCGCTTGGCAAACTGACGGTTGTCAATGAGACGAATCCAAAGCCTTTGATCGACCAGGTTTCCATCAATCCTTCCGTCTTCGCCCCAAAATATGGCGGAACAGAAACAGTTCAGATCCCTTTCAATTTGAATCGTCCAGCCGAGGTCCAGTTAAGCATCTGGCAAAATGGTGCCGAGATTTATGGAGGCAGTAAGATGAAGCTTTTGCCAGGCACCCATTCTGTCACCTGGAATGGAAGAGATAATGCGGGACGAGTTGTTGCGGATGGAACATATGATGTGAATTTTAATTTCATTGAAACGGCATATAACTACCCAGCGACGAAACAGTCTTCACAGAAAGCAGGAACGGTTACCATTAAGGATGGTGACTATAATATTCCGCTCTGGAGAGTAAAACAAGTGGTTACGGACGGTGTCTTCATTTCTGACGTAATCAGCCCCGATGGTGATGGGATCAACGACACGGTCTCAGGGCAATTCACATTGGCTGAGCCGGCAAAACTATCTATTTATATTGCGAATGCCGCAGGCGCGCATATGAAAAATGTCATCACCGAGCAGTCTTTCCAGGCGGGAACTCAAACATTTACATGGGATGGTACCGACTTTTACGGCGGGAAAGCCGTTAATGGAAACTATTATATAAAAGTCATGTTGATTGAAGGAGCAAGCGCAGGTTATATCTCTTTTATAGACAATGTGAGATTTGAAGGCGGCTATGAGGTAAAAGCACTTCAGCCTGAAAAGCGTGTCAGAGTAGTCGCTGAGAAGGCTCAGCTTTCTGTGTACCCGGCAGGACAGGGGTATACGGCTGTTAAGGGTGATACATTCCCATTGATTTCTGAAACAGTTGAAAACGGCCGGTACGAGGTGCTGGTCAAGGAAGGTGTATCTGGAACAATCAATGTAAGTGATGTAGAACTTGTTGTTGAAACTGTTCCTCCGACAGTTCCCAACACTGCTGAGTACACTGTGGTGAGCGGTGACACTCTATGGAAAATTGCAGCCAAGTTTAACACAACCATTTCAGAGATTGTGACTCTGAACAATCTTGATCCAAATAAGTATCTGTATATTGGCCAAATGCTAAAAGTACCGGCTACGGTTTCGCCAGAACCAGCTCCGCAGCCAGTGATCCACACGGTGCAATCAGGAGATACTCTCTGGAAAATTGCCCAAAAATATGGCACAACCATTGATGCAATCATAAAAGCAAATAATCTTGACCCGGCAAAATATTTGTATATCGGTCAAAAGCTTACGATTCCCTCTTCAACTCCGACGCCGGAACCACCGGCTGTCCAGCCTGTTGTCCATACAGTGGTAAGTGGAGACACGCTGTGGAAAATCAGTGTGAAATATGCCACGACAATCGATGCGGTCGTAAAGGCTAATAATCTTGATCCGGCAAAATATTTGTATATTGGCCAGAAGCTTACAATCCCACGCTAATTTTGTAACCTGTTCCTATTTGGAGCAGGTTTTTTACATTCAATAAGTGTACCTTTCTGAATCACTCCTATATAATTGAAGTTATAATATTCAGAAATCTCTCCGTGAAGGAGGAAAGTCAATGATAGAATTCAGGGATATTGTGACGCCTGTCCACTGCCTGGTCACAGAAAAAACTACATTAAGAGACGCTCTTGGATTTTTTAAAAAGGAAAAATGGAACCTGCTGCCCGTGACAGATGCAGAGCGGAATTTGCACGGGGTTTTTACTCGGAGCGGGCTTTACCAAATGATACTCGATGGCAGTCCGCTTGATGCACCAATCCGGCCATACATAAAGAAGCAAGTAAGGTCGCTACGAATAGATACTCCTTACAGGGAAATCGAACAAATTGTGAAGACAAGCCAGGTTGGGACTGGGGTTGTGCTTGATGAACGGGATAAGGTCATCGGCTTACTGACCAAGACCGATATGGTGCTCGCTCTATTAAAATCAGCGAATACACTCAAGGATCAGCTGGAAACAATCCTGAAGCATTCCAATATTGGGGTGCTCATGACTGATGAAAGGATGCAAGTGGTGTATGCGAATGACGCTTTTGCCAAAATCAGCGGACGGACATTTGATTCCATCATGTCCAGGGAACTTGACGAGATTTTCCCTGGGCTGCTTCACGAAGAAAGTTCGCCGCATCATTATGAAAAATTCAAGTCGATCCTTCATATATCATCGTATGAAACAGTCAATCATGAAGAAGGAAAAATCCTGTTATTCCAGGATATTTCCGAATTTGAAAAAATGGCGGAAGAGCTCGAGACAGTCAAAAAGCTGAAGCTGACAATCGAGACGACGCTTGAGAATGCTTATGATGGAATCCTGATGACCGATGAAAGGAACATGATCACAATGGTCAGTCCTCCGTTGCTCGAACTGTTCAACCTAGAAAAAACAGAAGTTTTATATAAGCCAGTTGAGCAAGTACTTCCACAGCTGAAGCTTGGCAATGTGTTCAGGTCTGAAATGGCGGAAGTCAGCGATTTTAACGAAATGAACGGAATTAGATACATTGTCCACCGCATTCCAATCAAAAAGGATGGCAAGGTGATCGGGGCGATTGGAAAAGTGATGTTCCGCCAGTTGAACGAGGTCAGCGAGTTGTTCAAGAGACTTCAGAAAGCGGAGAACAAGGCAAGCTTTTACCATCAGCAGCTGCAGAAATCAGAGTCGGCCAGATTTACCTGGGATCATATTTATAGCGAAGACCCTTATATGGAGAAGTTGAAGAAAAGTGCTGCCAAAGCAGCAAAAGGCCGATCCACAGTATTGGTCAGGGGGGAAAGCGGGACAGGGAAAGAATTGTTCGCGCATGCCATCCATAACAGCAGCGCCCGGAGCGATGGCAAGTTTGTCGTCGTCAATTGTGCCGCGATACCTGAGGACCTGCTTGAATCGGAGTTTTTCGGTTATGAAGAAGGTGCCTTCACAGGGGCAAAGCAGCGCGGTAAAATCGGTAAATTTGACCTTGCGAATGGCGGGACGCTTTTCCTCGATGAAATCGGTGATATGTCACTCTCCCTCCAGGCAAAGCTGCTGAGAGTCCTGCAGGAACGGGAGTTTTATCGGGTAGGCGGAAATGTGCGGGTGAAGGTCGATGTCCGGATCATCGCAGCCACAAACCGGAACCTTGAAGAAATGGTGAAACAGGGGGAATTCAGGGAGGACCTCTATTATCGCTTGAACGTCATTTCCTTGAATATCCCGCCACTGAGGGAACGTGTGCAGGATGTCGAGTACTTGATCACAGGTTTAATGAAAGAATTGAATTCGATGCTGGGAACAAGCATCACAGGTATCTCTTCACAGGCGAAGGAATCGCTGCTGCGCTACAGTTGGCCAGGCAATGTCCGGGAATTGCGGAATGTCCTTGAGCGCGCTATGACCTTTGCCGAGCACGGAAAAATTCAGTCTGAGGATCTGCCCGACTACTTGCTCTCGCAACTATCCAGTCCATCGACCGAACAAATCAGCCTTGTGGAAGATGCCGAGCTCGGCGCAATCAAAAAAGCCCTTACCCAGGCGAATGGAAACAAAGCCAAAGCAGCAAGACTGCTGGGCATCAGCCGCTCCGGCTTATATGAAAAAATAAAGAAATATCAGCTGAGCGTATAGAAAGTTTTATTCGAAGTGGAATTATCACTTGTTTTTTCAAGTTCGCCAATCACATCATAGTGTCCAAACACAGTGTCCTATTTTCGGACACTGTGCAGGACGATTACATTTTTTACTCCTTGGTTTTACCGCCTTCCTAGTTTTCGGAAAATTGGCATAATTATTGCATGAATAAAGTTGAATGCGTTTTCAAATATAATCAAGGGGGATGTTGTGAATGGATATTGGTTCATATTTAGCGCAGAATGCGAAGAAAACACCGGAGAAGCTAGCGATTGATTGTGAAGGCAGGAGTTATACCTACAAGCAGTTTAATGAAGAAGTGAACAAATTGGCTCATGGCCTGCTCGGTCTGGGTATTCGCAAGGGCGAGAGAGTCGCTCTGATGATGAAGAATTCTGATCAGTTTGTGTTTGCTTTTTTTGCAGCAGCTAAAATCGGGGCGGTGATTGTGCCGGTGAATTTCCGTCTGACAGCATCCGAGGTCCATTACATACTTGAACAGTCCGGAACGGTCCTGGTTATTTGTGATGATGAATTCGAGGATATCATCACCTCTGCACGTGAAGGGACAAATGCAGCGCATGTCATCACGACCGGAACCCCTAAAGCAGTCGGGCATCATTCATTCAATCATGTCCTTTCTGAAAATGCCTCCAATCCACAAATTGAAGTCAGCGATGATGATGACCTGGAAATTTTATATACGTCTGGAACGACTGGCAGACCCAAGGGTGCCTTGTTTGACCATAAACGAGTGTTCAATGTTGGACTGACGATGATGATCAGCATGGGCATCAACCAGGAGGAACGAATTCTCCACATCGCTCCGCTGTTTCATTCGGCCCAGCTTAATCTGTTCCTGATTTCCGGTGTCGTTCTTGGAGCCACTCATATCATTCATCGGGATTTTCATCCAGTTACCACTCTCCAGGCAATCCAACAGCATAAAATAACCCATTTCTTTGGCGTGCCTGCTATGTACAACTTCATGCTGCAGGTGCCGAATGCTTCTGAATACGACCTGTCTTCAATCAAAAGATGCGGATATGGTGCTGCACCAATGGCGCCGGAACTTGTCCGAAAAAGTATGGAACTTTTCAGGACAGACCAGTTCTATAATCTTTGCGGCCTGACGGAGGCTGGTCCTGGTGGAATCCTGCTTGGGCCTGAAGGTCATAAGCACCACCTTGGGAAGGGCGGGAAAGCCGCATTCCTGACTGAAGCCAGAGTGGTGAACGAAGAAGGCAAGGATATCAAGCCAGGTGCGGTCGGCGAGTTCGTCATCAAAGGCGAGTCCATCATGAAGGAATACTATAAGAAGCCGGAAGAAACGGCAAAAACGATTAAAGACGGGTGGCTGTATACAGGTGACCTGGCAACGATTGATGAAGAAGGATATATCACACTCGTCGACCGGAAAAAAGACATGATCATTTCGGGCGGGGAAAATGTTTACTCCATTGAAGTAGAAGAGGTCCTTTATGAACATCCTGCCGTAATGGAGGCAGCGATTATCGGACTGCCTGACGAAGTCTGGGGAGAAGCTGTCTGCGCAGTCATCGTGCCAAAACAGGGAGCGGCTGTTGACGAGCAGGAGCTTAAGACTTTCTGCCGTCAAAAACTGGCAGGCTATAAAGTGCCGAGAAAGATTTTTATCGAAGAGGCATTGCCAAGGAACGCTTCCGGTAAAATCCTGAAATACCAGCTTCGCCAGAAACTGAATGAAGTGAAGCTTTAATAGTTTGAGAGAAAAGGGGAGATGCAAATATGAAACACCCTTATTTAACGGATGATCATGAGATTTTTCGCAGGTCACTAAGGAAGTTTTTAGAAAAGGAGGCCTATCCTTTCTATGACCAGTGGGAGGAAGAGCGGATGATTCCGCGCTCCTTCTGGGAGAAGATGGGTGAGCAAGGCTATCTTTGTCCGGATATCGATGAGGAATACGGCGGCAGTGAGGTTGACTGGGGATTCGCCGTTGTCATCAATGAAGAGCTCGAGCGGGTAGGCTCCGGCCTGGTTGGCGTAGGGCTGCATAATGACATCGTAGTTCCATATATCACTTCTTATGGAACAGATGAGCAGAAAAAGCGCTGGCTGCCTAAATGTACGACGGGTGAAATTATCACGGCTATAGCAATGACAGAGCCGGGGACAGGTTCGGACCTGGCGAACATCCAGACCACCGCCATCCTTGATGGAGACCACTATGTTTTAAATGGGCAAAAAACCTTCATCACAAATGGCATTCAGTCCGATTTGATTGTTGTTGCCTGTAAAACCGATCCGAAGGCGCATCCGAAGCATAAAGGTGTGAGCTTGCTTGTCGTTGAGCGAGATACACCCGGGTTTTCACGTGGAAGGAAGCTGAATAAGGTCGGGCTGCACTGCCAGGATACCGCAGAGCTTATTTTTGAGGACTGCCGGGTACCGAAGGAAAACCTACTTGGAGAAGAAGGGAAGGGATTCCTTTATCTAATGGAAAAGCTTCAGCAGGAACGCCTGCTTGTTGCGATTGCAGCACAGACAGCTTCCGAAGTCATGCTAAAGCAGACAATCGATTATGTTAAAAGCCGTGAAGCATTCGGCAAGCCCGTAAGCAAGTTCCAGAATACACAATTCAAGATTGTCGAGATGGCAACAGAAATCCAAATGAGCAGAGCCTTTCTTGACCAGCTGATTGCCGAGCATATCGAAGGCAAGGATGTTGTGACAAAGGTATCGATGGCCAAGTGGAAGCTGACAGATAGCGCGAAAAAGATCGCCGCCGAATGCATGCAGCTCCATGGCGGCTATGGGTATATGGAAGAATACGAGATTGCGAGAAGATTCCGTGACATCCCGGTTGCCAGCATTTATGCAGGAACGAATGAAATCATGAAGACCATCGTTGCTAAAAACCTTGGCTTATAGTTTGGCAGAGTTTAAACAGAAGACGTTATACAGAAAGGAAGATGAAGCATGCGTGAAGTTGTGATCGTCGAAGCTGTCAGGACACCTGTCGGCAGAAGAAAAGGGTTATTAAAGGATATCAGGCCGGATGAGCTGGCTGCCCAAGTACTTAAAGAAGTGGTGAACCGGGCTGGAATCGATGCTGGGCTTGTAGAAGATGTCATCTTGGGCTGTGTGACACAGTCAGGAGAACAAGCCGGCGATATTGCCAGGGTAGCCGCTTTAACTGCCGGTTTCCCGATTGAAGTACCAGGAACAACGATTGATCGTCAATGCGGATCCAGCCAGCAGGCAGTCCATTTTGCCGCCCAGGCAATCCTTGCGGGGGACATGGATGTAGTCATTGCCGGCGGAGTTGAAAATATGACCCGTGTTCCAATGGGTTCCAATTATCAGGATGCCAACCCATTCAGCCCTAAATTAAGGGAGCAGTATGAAATGATCCATCAGGGTCTATCAGCAGAACGAATTGCGGAGAAATACGGTTTTACCCGAAGTGAACTTGATGAGTTTTCTGCTGAAAGCCATCGCCGCGCCCTGAAGGCCCAGGCAGAAGGTTATTTCAAAAAAGAAATCATGCCGCTGGAGGTCACTCTTGAAAATGGTGAAACGACCTTGATGACCGATGATTCGGGCCCTCGTGAAGGGACGACACCTGAGGTACTGGCCGGATTGAAAACGGTCTTCAAAGAGGATGGAGTCATCCATGCCGGCAACGCGAGCCAAATCAGTGACGGTGCCGGAGTCCTGCTTTTGATGAGCCGTGAAAAAGCGGAGGAATTAGGCTTGAAACCGCGCTTCAAGGTTCACACCCGGGTTGTAGTGGGATCCGATCCGACTTTGATGCTGACAGGGCCAATCCCAGCAACGGAAAAAGTCCTCAAAAAAGCAGGCTTGAAGCTGGAGGATATCGATGTTTTCGAGGTGAACGAAGCATTCGCACCTGTACCGATGGCATGGCTGAAGGAAACGGGAGCCGATCCTGCGAAGCTAAATCCGAATGGCGGCGCAATCGCGCTTGGCCATCCTCTTGGAGCGAGCGGCGCACGTCTGATGATTTCGATGATGCACGAACTCGAGCGGACCGGCGGACGGTACGGCTTGCAGACAATGTGTGAAGGACATGGCATGGCGAACGCGACCATTATAGAGCGGTTAGACTAAAAGGTTTCTAACACTCATTGGTGCCCGAAAATTGTAGAAGGTAGAAAATAAGTCACCAAGGAGTCCTATTGGTGCCCGAAAATTGTAGAAGTTAGAAAAATAAGTCACCAATGAGTGTTATTCGCGCCCGAAAATTGTAGTAGTCCGAAAAATTGGTCACCAATCCGTCCTGTTGGCGGCCGAAAATTGGCAAAGCAAAAGAAACAGGTCACCAATGGGGCGACTTTTATCAGTGACGCAGTAAAGCATAAAACCGACATTTTATTAGGAGGAATGCAAATGAGCACGACGATCGGCAAAATTTTCGACCTGACGGTAATGAAGTTCCCGAACAAGGAAGCCCTCTATGATGTTCGCAAAAATGTCCGCTTTACTTATAGTGAATGGAACGATGAAGTGAACAGGTTCGCCAATGCGCTTCTTGCTGAAGGAGTGAAGAAGGGCGACCGGGTTTCTACTTTCACGTTCAATACCGAGGAATTGGGTACAGCATTTTTTGCCTGTGCGAAAATCGGCGCAGTCTTCAATCCTATCAATTTCAGGCTGATGGGAGAGGAAGTTGCGTTCATTCTCGGAGACGCCGCTCCTAAGGTTGTTCTTTTTGAAAATGCGGTCGAGCCAGTGATTGCATCCATTGAAAACAGGTTCCCACATATCTCTTTTTGGTACATCGATGAAGATGCTCCTGAATACGCACAGAGCTACCATGAAAAAGTGGAAGCAGCAGATACCAGGCCTGTTGAAATCGAAGTTGACGAAAACGACCTTTACGCGATCATGTACACAAGCGGGACGACAGGCAGGCCCAAAGGCGTTATGCACAAGCATCGCAATATGGTTGAGCAAAGCCTGATCGTCGTTGGATCCACCAGGCTGGATGCAAGTGATAAAGGGCTGGTAACGGCGCCGATGTTCCATTGTGCCGAGCTCCACTGTGCATTCCTGCCGAGAATTCATGCGGGCGGCAGCAATGTCATCCTTCACCAATTCGCACCAAAGAAAGTACTGGAACTGATTGATTCGGAAAAAATCACGAAGTTCTTCGCCGCACCAACGATGTGGAATATGCTTTTGCAGGAGAAACTATCAGACTATAATATCGAGAGCATGAAACTGGGATTGTACGGAGCTGCCCCGATGGCGCCTTCACTCGTACATGCCTGCCATGACCAGCTGGGCATCAAGCTAGTCCAGGCATATGGAATGACGGAGATGGGTCCCGCGATTACCTTCCTTTCAGAATATGACCAGCTGACAAAAGCAGGTGCAGCAGGCCAGGCGTGCCTTAACCATGAAATCAGGATTGTCCGCCCGAACGAGGATGGCCCTTCCGACCCCAACGATATCCTGCCTCCAGGCGAAAGCGGGGAAATCATCGTCCAGGGCCCATGCATGATGACCGGCTACTTCAATCGTGAAGAGGCTTCTGAAAAAGCAATGTATAAAGGCTGGTACCATTCAGGCGATATTGGCTACCTCGATGAAGAGGGTTATTTATGGGTGAAAGACAGGGTAGATGACATGATTATCAGCGGCGGTGAAAACATCTATCCTCGTGAGGTCGAGGATGTTCTCCATGCCCATGAAGGTGTCCTGGATGTCGCAATTGTCGGCCAGCCTGATGACCGATGGGGTGAAACCGTTACGGCATTTGTCGTGAAAAAAGATAGCCAAATTACCGAAGAGGATTTGGATGAATGGTGCAAGAACAGTGACAGCCTGGCGAATTACAAGCGACCTCGCAAGTACGTATTTGTAGAAGCACTCCCTAGGAACGCAAGTGGGAAAATCCAGAAGTTCATGCTGCGCAAGCAAATGGAAGAATTGTTCTCAAAAGGGCAGCCGACTTAATGGAAAGGGTTTTTTTATCATGTTAGACGGAATAAAAATAGTTGATTTCACCAATTATATCCCGGGCCCTTTCGCGACTCTCAGGCTTGCCGAGCTTGGGGCCGAGGTGGTAAAGGTTGAAGCGCCAGAGGGAGACCCGGCAAGGAATACAGGAAACGGCTATGTATTCAACGCACATAATCGCGGCAAAAAGAGCCTTGTCATCAACTTGAAGCAGCCAGAAGGAAAGATGCTGGCGCTAGATTTGCTGGCCAGGGCGGATGTGGTGGTTGAGAGCTTCAGGCCAGGAGTGATGGATAAGCTGGGACTCGGATATGACGCTGTGAAAAAAATAAACCCCGGTATTGTCTATTGTTCGGTCACTGGATACGGAAAGAATGGGGAAATGAGCAAACTTGGAAGTCATGACCTGAATTATATGAGCTTGAGCGGTGCCCTGGCCCAGATGAAAGATCGTACAGGAAGGCCGGTACATCCATCCCATACTTTTTCTGATTATATTGGCGGAATGGCGGCCAGTGAGCGTATCCTTGCAGCACTTGTGGCCAGGGGAAAAACGGGAAAGGGCAGCTATCATTGCATTTCCATTGCTGACAGTATGGCATCATTGATGACAAACCATGTCCTGATTGAAAAGGAAACAGGCTATCAAAAAGGTGTTTCTGTACTGAACGGTACGGTCATTGGCTATGGGCTTTACGAAACAAAGGATGCCCGCTATGTCAGCCTCGGGGCGCTGGAGCCAAAGTTCTGGAACAATTTTTGTCAGGCTGTCGATAGGGAGGAATGGCTGTCCGCGCATTATTCCAGACCGGATAACACGAATCCTGTTTATCTTGAGCTTGTTGATTTGTTTAAAAGCAAACCGCTATTAGAATGGGCGGATTTTGGAATGAAGGTCGATTGCTGCCTAACGCCTGTACTTGAGGCCGGAGAGCTTGCTCAATATCCATATTGGAGGGAAAAGAAATTTGTAATGCCAGAAGGCCATATTAAAATGCATGCAGATTTGCCGTCGCAACCGCAAGCAGCTCCTCCAAAAAAAGGAGAACAGACAGAAGAGATCTTGCAAGAGTGGCTTAGTCTAAAAAGCAGTAATTAGTAGGTTCACAAAATCTATATTTTTAAGAGTGGAAGGGGAAATGTCGGTATGATGAATGTTCCATTGACAGTAGGATCGCTATTGGAAAGAGCAGAAAAGTTTTTCCCGAAAAAACAGGTGGTATCACGGACGCTATCAGGTATTCACCGATTCACTTACAAGGAGGTTGGCGAACGGACCCGCAGACTGGCCAGCGCGCTTGAAAAGCTTGGAGTGGAAAAAGGAGACAGAGTTGGCACATTCGCCTGGAATCACCATCGCCATCTTGAGGTCTATTTTGCTGCCCCAGGGATGGGGGCGGTTCTCCATACCATCAATATCCGCCTGTCACCTGAACATGTCTCGTATATTATCAATCACGCAGAAGATAAGGTATTGCTGGTTGATGAAGACCTGGTGCCGCTGATTGAGCGGAGCAAGGATCAATTTAAAACGGTAGAGGCCTACATCATCATGACCGACAAAGATGAACTGCCTGAAACGACACTGGAGCCAGTCTATTCCTATGAGGAGCTTCTTCGCGATGGCAGTCCGGACTTCGAATTCGTGAAAGATATCGATGAAAATGAACCTGCAGGGATGTGCTACACATCGGCTACAACTGGCAATCCTAAAGGGGTGGTTTATTCCCATCGAGGCATCGTCCTCCACAGCTTCGCGTTCGGGTTAGCAGACACTGCTGCATTATCTGAAACTGATGTCGTCCTGCCGGTCGTGCCGATGTTCCATGCCAATGCCTGGGGTCTCCCATTCGCAGCAACATGGTTCGGCTCGACACAGGTGCTCCCAGGACCATTATTCACTCCTAAACTGCTTGCAGATCTGATTGAACAGGAAAAAGTCACCTTCACCGCGGGAGTGCCGACGATTTGGCTAGGCTTGCTGAATGAGCTTGAAAAAGGAAGCTATGATACCTCTTCGCTAAGATCGATTGTCTGCGGGGGATCAGCTGCGCCGCGTGGCATGATCAAGGCGTTCGAAACGAAATATAAAATTCCATTCCTGCACGCATACGGGATGACTGAAACCACTCCGCTGGCAACGGTTTCCCGCCTGAAGAGCTACCAGGTCGGATTGGACGAAGACGAAATTTTAGATATCCGCTCCAAACAGGGTCTCCTTGTGCCAGGCCTGGAAATGAAAGTAATTGGCGGCGACGGTGAAGTGAAGTGGGATGGCGAGGAGATGGGAGAACTCCTGCTTCGCGGCCCATGGATTGCGGACGAATACTATAAGGATGAGAGGTCTGACGACGCTTTCCGCGATGGCTGGCTATACACTGGAGATGTGGCAACAGTTGATGAAGAAGGGGTCATCAAGCTTGTTGACCGGACAAAGGATTTAATCAAGAGCGGCGGGGAATGGATCTCGTCCGTCGATCTTGAAAACGCACTGATGGCCCACGAAGCAGTTTTTGAAGCAAGTGTCGTCGCCGTCCCGCATGAGCAGTGGCAGGAACGCCCGATTGCCTGTGTCGTCCTGAAAGAACAATATAAGGGGCAGGTCGACAAGCAGGAACTGCTGGACTTCATCACACCGCAGTTCGCAAAATGGTGGCTCCCAGACGATGTTGTATTTATGGATGAAATCCCGAAAACATCCGTCGGAAAATTTCTGAAGCGCGCATTAAGGGATCAGTTGAAAGACCATCTTGTACAGAATTCGTAAGGAATAAATAAGGGAAAGTGCTGCTGGTGGACGTGATTCGTTTTAAAGATACCCTTATGAGAAGCAAAACACCTGCATAAGGGCACGATTAGGCCATAAAGAGGACCTTATGAGGAAGCGAAACTCCTGCATAAGGGTACGATTAGCACCTAAATGATGAGAAGCCAAAGCGAATATAGTAAGTAACCTTTTTCACCCATAAATCAGCCGGCTGCAAAAGTGCAGCCGGTTTTTAATTGTAAAAATATTGCAAAATGCAGGAATATGATTTAGTATTTAGTTAAATACTTAAATGTCTTATGAACACCAAAAATTAAGGGAGGTCTTTAGCTTGAATGATGCCTTCAAAGCTCTTTCAGACCCCACCAGAAGAAAGATCCTTGACCTATTGAAGGAACGGGATATGACAGCTGGTGAAATCGCTGACCATTTCAATATGACAAAACCCAGTATTTCACAGCATTTAAAACTGCTGAAGACTGCAGGTTTGATCCAGGATGAGAAAAAGGGGCAATTCATTATCTATTCTCTTCATACAACAGTCTTTCAAGAGCTCATCAGCTGGGCATTCAGCTTTACCGAAACTAATAAAGACAGGGAAGGGGAAAAGTGAGATGAAAAAGCATTTATTGCCTTTGACCATGATTGGATTGCTGGTCGTAGCTTGGATCATTGTTTGGCCAAAGCTGCCTGAACAAATTCCGATTCACTGGAATGTAAATGGAGAGGCCAATGGTTTTGCTTCCAAACTAAATGCGATGTTCTCGACACTTGGAATCATGGTAATCCTTTATATATCGATGGCTTTCTTGCCAAAAGTAGATCCGAGGAAAACAAACTATAAGTATTTTACGAAAAGCTACCATATTATCTTAAATGCCATACTTGGTGTCCTGTTTGTAATCAATATCCTGATGCTGGCGAATGCTATGGGGTATGATGTCCCCATAGGCAGCATTGGTCCATTGGTTGTCGGGATTATCTTTATGATCCTCGGGAACTACATGCCCCAGGTCCGATCAAACTTTTTCATAGGAATCCGAACACCATGGACGCTTAGCAGTGATGAAGTTTGGAAGAAGACGCACCGGGCTGCATCGAAAATCTTTTTCTTTGGCGGGCTTGCCATGATATTGGCCACCTTTGCGCCTGTTCATTTGAAGCAAGCGATATTATTCAGTGTAGTCGCTCTGACAGTCGTTGCTCCATATATTTATTCTTACGTTCTCTTTAAAAGAAAGCCATAAGTATCCGAGCCAACCTGATGGGGAGGAACAACAGACGGTCCTGAAAATGGATCGTTTTTTTATGTTGAAATTTATCTTTCACTTCTGGAGCTGGCTAGCTCTAGCATTTGTCGCCTGATCAAGGTGCTCACGCTTTTATAAACTTTCAATTCAAAAAATTCACCAAAAGGGGTATGATAGTAGATATAAATTCGGAAGACGAAATAACGTAATGGTCAACAGGGGGTCTCATCTTCATGAGTATATTTTCATTTGTTAAACCATATCGCATCCCGATTGCGATTGCGCTTAGCTTAATGCTTGTCGAATTGGCTGTTGAACTTGTCCAGCCGCTTTTGATTGCCAAAATCATTGATGAAGGGATCGTGGCGAGGGATCTCGATACAGTCATCAAATGGGGCGGAGTCATGCTCGGAATCTCTTTCCTTGCCTTTGCATCAGGGATAACGAATTCGTTCATAGCTGCCCATGCAGGCCAGAGCTTCGGGTTTGATCTTCGCGAAAAACTTTTTGCCAAGGTTCAGGCTTTTTCCTTCACGAACTTCAGTCATTTCCCATCATCTTCTTTGATCACAAGGATTACAAATGATGTGACCCAGCTGCAGAATACTTTTTTTATGAGTCTAAGGATTGCGATGCGAGCTCCTTTGCTGGTCATTGGGGGAATCATCATGGCGATGTTGGTACATGCAAAATTGGCACTGCCGTTTGTGGTCATCATCCCGCCTCTTTTGATCTTCCTTATTTGGATCATGACAAAGGCTGCAGGTTTATTTAAAAGCGTCCAGAAGCGTCTTGATAGAGTGAATGGGGTTATGAGAGAAAACCTTGTGGGCATGAGACTGATCAAGGCTTTTGCCAGAGGGAAATATGAAGGAACCAGGTTTGAGAAAGCGAACAATAAATTACAGGAACGAACAGTATTTGCTTTAAGGGTTACCGAGGTGACGATTCCCGTTCTGCTGCTTTTCATGAACTTGAGTGTCATTGCTGTTCTTTGGTTTGGTAAGATCGATGTCCAGTCTGGCAGAGTGTCAGTTGGTGAAGTAGTAGCGATTGTGAACTATGCTGCCAGGATCACCGCTGCCTTTTCAATGTTTTCGTGGATCATCATGGTATTCTCTCGTGCCAGGGCATCTTCTGAGCGTGTAACCGATGTCCTGAATGAGGAGATTGATCTTGAAGATACCATCAAAAGCTACGATGCTTATGAAATCTCTAAAGGTGTAATTGAGTTTGATCATGTGTCATTCCAGTTCCCGGACACCAACATTCCCATTCTTCAGGATCTATCCTTCAAGATTGAACAGGGGGAAACAGTAGCGGTACTGGGAGCGACCGGTGCAGGGAAAACGGCGATGTTCCAGCTAATCCCGCGATTGTATGATGTCACGAGCGGGGATATACGAATCGACGGCCGGAACATAAAGGAGTTGAAACTGAAAAGTCTCAGAGAGGGCATCGGCTATGTACCACAGGAGGCCATGCTGTTTACCGGTTCAATCAAAGAGAACCTGGCCTGGGGCAAACAGGATGCCACAGAGGAGGAATTGGTGAAGGCAGCAGCAGATGCCCAAATCCATGAAACCGTCCTGAAACTGCCGAATCAATATGATACGCTCCTGGGGCAAAAAGGTGTCAACCTTTCGGGTGGCCAGAAGCAGCGGTTATCCATCGCCCGTGCTTTGATCAAAAACCCTAAAATCCTGCTGCTTGATGACAGCACCAGTGCGCTGGATTTGAAAACGGAAGCAAAGCTGCTCGATGCAATCAGTCTATATAAGTGTACGACCGTCATCATTACCCAAAAAATCAGCACTGCAAAGGAAGCAGATAAAATCCTGCTGCTCGAGAATGGATCCATTATAGGTTACGGAAATCATGAATCCTTGCTCGAGCAATCCTCTCTTTATCAGGCAATTTACAATTCCCAGTTCGGGGAGGTGAAGGCAGGATGTTAAAAAAACAAAAAGAAAACAGATCGGACGAAAAAAGAAGTGTTGTTAGAGGAATTGGACCGACAATCAGAAGAATCTGGTCGTACCTTGCAGACCAGCGAAGTCTGATGATCCTTGTCCTACTAATGGTGGTGGCCAGTTCAGCACTTGGATTGCTGGGCCCATTCCTGATTGGATGGGGCATTGATGAGTATTTTGCGACAAATTCGACCGATGGTTTCATCTGGCTGTTAATCGGTCTTGCATCCGTTTACGTAATGCATTCCTTATCATTGTGGTTCCAAAGCTACTGGATGATCGGAATTGCGCAAAAGACGGTCTATACAATGAGGAGACAGCTTTTCAACCATTTTCATAAACTCTCAATTGATTTCTTCAACAAGCGCCAACATGGCGAGTTGATGAGCAGGGTAACCAATGATATCGAAAATGTCAGCGCGACTTTGAATTCCTCCGTCATCCAGATTTTTTCGAGCGTGTTAACCCTTGTTGGAACGCTAGCGGTCATGATCTGGCTGAGTCCATTGCTTACGCTTGTCACGATGATCATCGTACCGCTGATGTTCATGGGAATGAAGTGGATTACCAGCCGGACAGGGAAGTTGTATAAAGAACAGCAGCGCCGGCTTGGAGAAATGAATGGTTATATTGAAGAAACAATCTCAGGCCAAAAAATCATTAAATCCTTCTCCCAAGAACCTAAGGTAATAGAAGAGTTCCGGATAAAGAATCAGCAGTTAAAGGAATCAGGTTACTGGGCTCAGACCTTTACCGGCTTCATCCCAAAATTGATGAATATGCTCAATAATCTCAGCTTCACAATAGTGGCAGCTGTGGGCGGATTCTTCGCGCTGAAAGGATATGTGACGATAGGAACAATCGTCATCTTTACCGAGTACTCCCGTCAGTTCACAAGGCCGCTGAATGATTTGTCGAATCAGTTCAATACCTTGCTGTCAGCTGTAGCAGGAGCCGATCGTGTATTTGATATCATAGATACGGAGGAAGAGGCTGTCGATGAAAAAGGAGCCGAATCAATTCCGAATATTACTGGGAAGGTTGAGTTCAAAGATGTATCTTTCTCATATGAAAAGGGCGGAGACACTGTATCTGAATTGAATTTCATCGCAAAACCTGGGCAAACTATCGCGCTTGTTGGTCCTACCGGAGCCGGAAAGTCGACCATCATAAACTTGATCTCCCGATTTTATGAACCAAATCAAGGGATGATTTTAATAGATGGGAACGACAGTAAAAAAATCACCCGTGAAAGCCTGCGTAAACAAATGGGGTTCGTCCTTCAGGATTCATTCCTGTTCCAGGGAACCATAAGGGAGAATATCCGCTATGGAAGATTGGATGCAACAGATGAGGAAGTGGAGAAGGCGGCCAAAGCAGCGAATGCCCATTCCTTCATACAGAGATTGCCTGAAGGATATGACACTGTGTTGAGCCAGGATGATGCCGGTATCAGCCAGGGGCAGAAACAGTTGTTATCCATCGCTAGAGCCATCCTTGCTGATCCATCCATCTTGATACTGGATGAAGCGACAAGCAGTATTGATACCATTACTGAACTCAAAATACAGGAGGCCCTTCAGCATTTATTGAAGGGAAGAACAAGCTTTATCATTGCCCATCGCTTGAATACAATTAAAAATGCAGACCAAATCATTGTCATAGAAAGCGGGCAAATCATTGAAAAAGGTAATCATGATGAACTGTTGGCGCAAGAAGGCTTTTACCATGACCTTTATACAAGTCAACTGGAAAAGAGGACGTTGATGAATTATTAGGGAGCCATTGAGCTTCCTTTTTTTGTTCTTCAAAAAGTGAACGGTTAAAGGTGTGTTGTTTATAAAATATGACAAATTTCCCGGGCAATAGAGGATTCACGAAAACTTTGTCGTATTCCTAAATAGAAGCCTGCAATTTGCTTGACAGCATCCGTCCGTCTTTATATACACAGTCCACTTCGATTGGAGAAGATGAAATGCTTGCTGAAAAACTTCTTTTAAATGTTCTTATAATCTTGCTGCCAATCTTCATTCATAGTGTGCTTTTTGATAATAAAAGCGTGGAGAAATCTCCTTATTTGTGTGGAGTACTTCAAAGTGTTGCGGTGATTCTTTCCCTAGTGTTTGCATATAAGGAAGGCGGTTTATACTGGGATCTTCGATATGTCCCTTTAGTGCTGGCTTTTCTATATGGCGGGCCGATAGCGGGGAGTATGGTTCTGTTTACTTATCTGGCAACTCGAACTTTTATGGGCGGGGATCTTTGGCTTGGATACGCAAGCGGATTTCTGGCAGCGCTTATTCCTTTCTTGTTCATGAAGAAGTTTTGGACGTTTGACGCAAAGAAGAGGATCAGGATAGCTGTTCTTGTGGGTTTATGGCCTTCGCTTTCAATGCTGGCAATTTTAGTAGCCAATATCTTTATTAATGAACCTACAGCTGAAGATACAAATCAAATCATGCTGAATGTGGCGATTTTTGGAGCTATCCAAGTGTTTGCTGTATGGATCGCATCCATTCTGAATGAGTCCTTGATTGAGAAGGATCTTATGAGAAAAGAAATTCTTAGAGCTGAAAAACTGAATACACTGGGTGAACTGGCTGCCTCTATTGCGCACGAAATCAGGAATCCCTTAACAGTAGTAAAAGGATTCCTGCAAATGATGCACAAACAAGAAAAAGGGAACAATCATTATTATTTGAGTCTCGTCCTGACAGAATTAGGCAGGGCGGAATCCATCATTAATGATTATCTGAATTTTGCCAAGCCTCAATTTGAAAAACTTGAAGAAGCTGAACTGGCAGAAATCATATCAGAGGTTACACTCTTATTAGAGGCATTTGCAGCAAAGGAAGGTGTCCAGGTAAATGTCCAGCTGGAGAGGGGAGTCTATGTCGAAACGGACCGAAACCAGCTTAAACAGGCCCTGGTCAATATTATAAAGAATGCGATTGAGGCCACCAATGATGGCGGGGAAGTTAACATAAATCAGTCTACAGTAGTCCATGAGTCTTTTATAGTTGTTTCTGATAATGGAAAAGGTATGGATAGTGCTCAAATTGCCAGACTAGGTACATTATTTTATACAACAAAAGATAAAGGCACGGGCCTTGGAACTTCTGTTTCAATAAAAATCATCGAGGCAATGGGTGGTTCGATTTCATTCAAGAGCGAAAAAGGAGTCGGGACAGAAGTGACAATCATGCTGCAGGCATATAAAAAGAAGACACCTAATATTACTGAACCTGCAAAAATGGAAGATGCTATGTAAAACAGAAACAGAAAAATTATTCCAGAATTAGAAAAAGCGAACCGGATCCGGTTCGCTTTTTAGTAACTTGCTACTTCACAAGATGTATAAAAAATCATCCATTATAAACTTTTGCCGCGGTACAAAATTCCACTTGACCATTTTTAACCTAAACGACGCAAGCCCTACCTCTCTTGCATCCTTACGGCTCCGAAGCCGATCCAGTGTGAATAAGTTGTTACCAAAAAATAAAAGCAGAACGCCATTAATTGTTTACATAATATTTGTTGTGATTCAAGTTACTTCTTTTTGGCGAAGCTTTATCATTATATGTTGTTTTCCAGTAGATGTCAACAGGTATTTACAAATGTTTGAAATCCTTACTTTTTACGTAAGTTTTCCTGTGCCATTTTTACAAGCTCTCTTACCATGCTGCCTCCGAGTCGGCCTCCAACCTTTCCTGCTTCCCGAGTAGAAAGATTGCCGTTATAGCCCTTGTTCAGGGGAACGCCAACCTCTCTTGCAGTTTCGAATTTTGCATCCTCAGCTTTCATTGTACCAGCTACCTGAGCTTTTAAATCATCCAGTGCTCTCCTGGCTTCAGGTACTAGAATCTTATTTCTTCTGGCCATTGATGGTCCCTCCATAGATTCTTTTTTCTTATTATTGGTCAGAAACTGTTTAATTATTTCATAATGGCACAGGGGGTTTTAACTATTCCAATAACGGGTAAATATATTGTCGATTTAATTTATCCTCATACTTATTAACAGTTAAAAGTTAGTGTTATTAAGTACTCCACAGATTTATCCACATTATCCACAAAAATAAGGGTGCAATATGGTAGATGCTGTAAAACTTGTTTTTTAAAGCTTTCTGAAAAAATATCAACAGTATTCACATTGATGTGGATAATTTTTTGAACAATTAGTGAAACAGCTTGTTAAATGATTTAACTGGTAGTAAAGTATAAGTATCAAAAGTTAGTGAAAATATTCACAAACAAACTGACTTGAGATATCCCCCTTCCCTTAGTAGGAAAAGGCAGAATCATTAGATTCTGCCTTTTCCTTTAGTTGGGTTATTTTCTCCTGCTTTTTGCACGCTCATCCGCAGCCTTGGATCGTGCCATTGCTTCAAGGTCATCGTGGTCAGCTAATTCGCGATTGAATTCCACGTCGAGCCCATCTGATTTCATGTTCTTCGGCACTTGTGGAAGGGATGCTTTGTTACGGTCACGTGTTTTATGTCCATGTGATCTTCCCAATCGAAAAAACCCCTTTCAAATTGAAAAAGTACGGAAATGGATCATTTCCGTACTTTTATGTTCTTCCAAAAGAGGAGGCTTAATGCCTAAAATCTCTTTCCATTTGCATAGCCGCCAGCTCGGTCTGCTTTCTTGAATTCACGGCTGTATGTAACTTCCTGCATGCTTGATAACGTACTCTTTGTCTTATCTCTTTTCTTCTTATCCATCAAAAATCCACCCTTTCAATGTGATGTACCTTACAAGTATTTCCTTGTTGAAAGGGATTAAACAGCATTACTTACTTAAAATTTCTCTTAGAGCTTTTTCGAGCTCGGGATACTGGAAAGAGAAGTCTGCGTTAAGCAGCTTTTCTGGTATGGCTTTTTGCCCTTCCAGCACAAGCATGCTCATTTCCCCGAGTGCAATTTTAAGTGCAAAAGCAGGCACAGGCAGCCAATGTGGCCGTTTCATCACTTTGGATAAAGTCTTTCCAAACTGATCCATTGTCACTGGACAGGGAGCAACGAAATTAACAGGACCCTGTAATTTTGAAGACTCTATTGAAAGTATGATTCCGCGTATGACATCGGTAATATGAATCCAGGAGAGCCATTGGTGACCAGTACCGACTTTTCCTCCGCCAAAGAATTTATATGGCAGGACCATCCTCGGCAGGGCACCTTCATTTTTATCAAGAATCAAGCCGAATCTGCACAGTACGACACGAGTGCCAAATTCTTTCACCTCGTTGGCAGCAGATTCCCAGCGCTGGACTGTATCAGCCAGGAAGTCATTGCCTGGACCAGACTGTTCATTGAATTCTCCTGCCAGAGAGGTCCCGTAATATCCAACAGCACTAGCATTGATTAATACATCAGGTTTATTTTTCAATGCCTTAATGATCCTTTTCACTTCAGTGGTTGCTCTAGTGCGGCTGTCTATAATTTTCTGTTTGTATTCTTCCGTCCATCGGCCATTGATAGTCGCACCTGCCAGGTTGACGATCGCATCAATGCCCTCAAGCTGACTTTCAGGCTGGTCTCCGGGATTTAGCCACTGAACAAACCGTTTACCTTCGATGCTCTGCTCTTTGACTTTCCGGGTTAAAATAAACACTTCATGTCCATTGCGGACCAGCTCATTGGATAATGCTTTGCCGACAAGTCCTGTTCCGCCTGTGATGGCTATTTTCATGGTCATCCTCCTAACTATACTCTTGACTATATAGTACTGCTTTTAACATGATAAACCTTCTTTGAATGTGTTAAAGTTTCTATAGAGGTGAAATAAGATGCCAGTCATTGCAAAGATTTCCGTCCAAAAACACAATAAAGACAGATACAGCATTTTTACCGACAGCGGAAGGGGAGAAGAGTATGCCTTCAGCGTCGATGAGGATGTGTTAATCAAATATAATCTGAAAAAAGGGATGGAGCTGGATGACTTCGCTGTCACGGAAATGCTGTTCCAGGACGACATCCGGAAAGCCTATAATACGGCAATCAACTATCTTTCACACCGCATGCGGTCAGAATCAGAGGTCCGTGAACACCTGAAAAAGAAAGAAATATCGGATTCTGTCATCAAAGAAGCAATCCATAAATTATATGAGTTAAAGTTCCTGAATGATGAGGAATTTGCCAAGGCATTTGTCCAGACCAAACTGAATACGACGGATAAAGGTGCAGATGTCATCAAACTAGAGTTGAAGGAGAAAGGGATTGCGCCAGATTTAATCACAAAAGCCATTGAAGAGGTTTCATTCGATGAACAGCTGGAAAAGGCGATCAAGCTGAGTGAAAAATATGCTTTGAAAAATAAGAAGGACTCTTCAAGGATTTTAAAGCAGAAAATTGAGCAGATGCTCAAACGCAAAGGATATTCTTTTCCCATCATCCGTGCTGCATTGGATGAAACAGAAGTAGAGAAAGAAGCCGATGCTGAAATGGATGCACTAAGGGTTCAAGGTGAAAAGCTCCATAATAAATATAGTAAACTCCCGGAGCGTGAATACCGTCAGAAGCTGAAGATGGCCTTGTATCGTAAAGGATTTCCCATGGATTTAATTGATGAATTCATCATGGAAAAAGAAAATGAAGACTAAAAAATCATGACACTTGTCATGATTTTTTAGATTCTATCACAATCTCTGGTTGGTCAAGGTTGTTCACAATGATTTGGGCCACCTCTGCAGCTGACCGAAGTCTTGATGGATCTGCCACATGCTCGCTATCATCCCAGAATGGCGTATTCATACCGCCCATATAGGCGGCGACGAATCGGGTACCAGTTCCTTCATACTCTTTCTGAAGGCTTTCGGTGAAGCCCCTGACTGCGAATTTACTGGAGCAATAGACAGCTTCATTCTTTTTCCCGCGGAGACCTGCTGTGGAAACAATGTTCAAGACCAGCCCCTCATCATTCTGTTCAAGATAGGGGAGGAGTGCTTTCGTCATATTGATGGTTCCGAAGACATTCGTCTGGAACATTTCTTCAATTTCAGTATCTGAGACTTCTGTGAACGGGCCGAAATATCCAAGACCTGCATTATTCACAAGACCGTATATTTCATGCTGCTTGCTGATCAGCAGCGCTTTTTCCTTAATATCCTCAAGGTTGCGCAAATCAAGCTGGACCGCGGTGGCACTTCCTCCAGATTGTTCGATTTGCACCTTGACAGTGTTTAGCTTATCTTCTGTTCTTCCTGTTAAAATCATATGGAATCCCTGTCTGGCCAAGAGTAATGAGAGCTCTTTCCCAAGGCCTGTACCAGCACCAGTCACAATGATTGCTTTCATAATAGCCTCCTTAAGATAACATGCTATAATTTAGTTATATCTTAAATGCTTGTATGTTAAAAGCGAGAACAATCCAGGAGTGAATGAAATGGGCAGAGAAAAACGATACAGCGAGATGAATGAATACGAATTGAACCAGGAAATTGCCAGTCTCCGTGACAAGGCTAGAAAGGCAGAGCAGATGGGGATGGTAAGTGAACTTGCCGTTTACGAACGTAAAGTTGCCATGGCCAAATCATATATGCTGAACCCGGATGATTTTAAACCAGGCGAAATCTACGGTATCGATGGTGACCCGGGTTCCTATTTCAAAATTGATTATATGAATGGGGTATTTGCGTGGGGTGCACGTCTTCATGGCGACGGAAGAGAAGAAGCACTGCCGATTTCCCTGTTATTGAAATTAGAGCAAAACCAGAGTAACTAGTATCTGGTCTTGCTCTTTGGTTGCGCCAGATTTTACATGTTCAGCCTAATGTTTATTGATGGTCTTTTATGACCGCTGAAGTATCATCTTCACGGTGAGATGAGGCGTACATGCGCTCTTGTGGGTGAGTATTGATGGTACCATCAGCTCTTCTAGAAGCGTATTCCGCTTTTGCCCGGGGTTCGCCCTCGAGCTTATTATTGTTCTGATTCGGGAAGTTGGTTACTTTATTTCGCATATTGCCCTCCGTGACGGGTAAAATTACGTGTATGCCAAAATAGCTGCACGCATTTATAGTATTAGATAAAAACCCCCTTTCATGACTACATTAAATATTGGCAAAGGATGATCACAATTGCAGGAAACTATTGAGAAGCTGGCAAGCCTGCTGCAAGAAAAAAACAAAGATATCACGTATGAGCAGGCATTGACCTGGGTGGAGCTTTTATGGGGTGACTTCGAGTCAACTTACGCAAAAGCAGGACACAAATACATGGGAAGCGAAATGACCGAAAAAGTAGTCCGACAATGGATCGATAACTACGGCGAGCAGCTCCACGAATTCGTTGCCAGGAATCCGAAGTATAAACATTTATTGAACCAGCAAGATCCTGGTCATACACATTAAAGTGAAAATCCCCTTTTATGGGGATTTTTGTGTTTTGTAAAGGGGTGGATAAAACATAAAAACCCGGTATGTGCCCGGTTAGAGGGAGAACTCGTAAAACCGGTAACATAAAGAGCAGATATGTGCCCGGTTAGAGGGGGAAATCGTAAAACCGGTAATATAAAGAGCGGATATGTTCCCGGTTAAGGGGAGAAATAGAAAAACCGGTAACATAAAGAGCGGATATGTGCCCAGTTAGAGGAGGAGTTAGTAAAACCGGTAACATAAACTGTATTCATAAAAAAAGTGAATACCCGAAACCCTCCATGCGCTCCGCAAAACCCACACGAAAAAACCGGGCAATCGCCCGGTTTTACCCTTCTCCAGGAAGGAATTCCAATTTCTTTCGTAGTTTTTCCTCACTGTAAATCCAGCCGGTGTAGGAGCTGAGAATGTCCAGGTCCTTGCTCAGGTTCACGACAGCGACAAATGGATAGTGTCCGTTGCTGCGATAGCGCAGATCAATGAACCTTACTTCATAGTATTCATCGTATTCATCGCATTCCCAGCGGTACACTGGTGAGAAGGACAGGAACGCCGACAGGTTCTTGTCTTTTTTTGCTGCTTCAAGCACTGGAGTTTCGGGCACTGGTACGCGATTGAATTGATCGAGGATCCTCACATGGTGCTTGTGTCCCCGGCCGACAAAGAACTGGTGTTTGTTCATGACTGCGACCCGCCAATGGTTGAATTTCATGGTGGGGGCAATGATGATATCTGTTGCATCCGGAACAATATTCTCAACGGCCCTTCGGATGCGGAACTTCATAATAAAGCGATAAATGTAATAGAACACCAGGATGCCATAAATCGTCAAGAAGGTATATCCAGGGTGATAGCCAAATGCCCAGAGGAACAAACCAACGACATGAATCGCAAAAATAATCGGGTCAAATGTGTTGATCACCCCGAGGGCGACCCATTTCGACGAAAAAGGACGCAATGCCTGTGTCCCATATGCATTGAAAATGTCGACAAAAACATGAAGGAAAACAGCTATAAATGTCCAAATCCATAAATGCAGCAAATTTGCTTCTGGGTAGAAAAAGTAGATTGTCCCAGAAATAAGCAGCGGCCACAGGAGCACTGCTGGAATCGAATGGGTAATGCCCCGGTGGTTCCGTATATAAACAGCGTTATTCCTTAATTTCAATACAGTATCTATATCAGGGATTTGCGAACCGACAAGTGTAGCAATTAAAACACTTGAGGCAGTGGCGGTGCTTTCGCTGACAGCAGGGTCAAGCGTAGCCAACCCGCCCAGAGCGAATCCCATCACAACATGAGTTCCTGTATCCACGGAAACAGCCTCCTTTTATAAAGATTCATGTTACTCGTAACCAGAGTCTGGGAGTGAAAAGTCCTTGTCACAAAGCGAATAATAGTTTACTTTTAAAGGGCTGTATCAATCAGTCCCTTCACGAATTTGCAAAGGAGCTGAATAAATTGATTCAGATGATCGTCCAGTACGAAGTGAAGCAGAATCTGCTTAGCCAATACCAAGAAACAATTGATAAGATTTCGACCATGCTTCCTGACTTTGAAGCTGATATGTTTTCGTGCAGCCAGTCGGAAGAACGGAATATCTTTGTTGAATCATTCTATGTCCCGACTGAAGCCCATTACCACGCCCTGAAAAAAATGCGGTTATCCCGGAATCATTCCGTATTTGGAATCCTAGAAGACTTTGTTCCGGGCGGATTGGAACGAATGGGTTTCCTGGCGATTAAGCAGAAGCGTTAATATTATATTCCCAAATTTCCGGAAAGTTTAACACCTGGAGGAACAAAAGTGGCAACTGAGATCAAGAAATGTATAGATAAAATGGATATAAAATCCTTTCAGGATGACTTGATTGGATGGTTTGAAAACGAGCAGCGTGAACTGCCATGGAGAAAGGATCAGGATCCTTACAAAGTGTGGGTATCAGAAATAATGCTCCAGCAAACTAGAGTAGATACTGTCATCCCTTATTTTAATCGATTTTTGGAAAATTTTCCAACAATAGAGGCACTTGCTGCCGCTGATGAAGAAAAAGTCCTTAAGGCCTGGGAAGGACTTGGTTATTATTCCCGTGTCCGTAATTTACAATCCGCAGTTCAAGAAGTAAATGAAAGATATGGCGGAAAAGTACCGGATTCACAGGAAGAGATCTCTGCCTTAAAAGGAGTTGGTCCCTACACAGCCGGTGCAATCCTGAGTATTGCCTATGGAAAACCCGAACCGGCGGTAGATGGAAATGTCATGAGGGTATTATCCCGTATCTTATTGATTCGGGAGGACATCGCCAGGCCTGCGTCCCGTAAAATTTTTGAAGCAGCAGTGAGGGAATTGATCTCCCATGAAAACCCCTCCTATTTCAATCAGGCGCTAATGGAGCTAGGAGCCCTTATCTGCACCCCGACATCTCCATCCTGCCTGCTCTGTCCGGTCAGGGAACATTGCGAAGCATTCCAAGAGGGAGTGCAGAATGAACTTCCTGTAAAAACAAAAAAGAAAAAGCAGAAAAATGTCCAGCTTGCTTCCGGGATTTTTAAGGATGAGGGTGGAAGAATCCTAATCCGAAAAAGACCTGGAACAGGCTTGCTGGCAAACTTGTGGGAGTTTCCCACTGTTGAGCTGAGCCTCGACTTCCAGCGACAGAGGGACCAGTTATCTGAGCACTTTGAAGAGCTTTATGGCTTAACACCTAAGATCAACGAATCAATAGGGGAAATCGACCATGTGTTTTCTCATTTGGTATGGAACATACAGGTATTCAGCGGACAATTTACGGGAGAAATCCCCGAGACTCCTCAGTTGAAACTGGTGACTGAAGAAGAAATTCAGGAATTTGCTTTCCCGGTACCCTACCAAAAAATGCTGAAGCAATATCTAGATTCAAAAAAGGCTGACTAATCATATTTAGATTAGCAGCCTTTTCTGATTATTAATCGTAACTCACTTTCGTTCCATGCGTATAATCGGCTTCTCCGCGGCCTAAACCGCCTCGGCTTTCGATTTCTTCAACAATCTCTCTGTGAATCGTCTGGCCCTCGGCATTCAGGTATGGCACCATTTGCTGGAGAGAGTGATGGAAAAAGGCCAGCTCGCTATCCTTCCAATCTGTTTTGGGCATCATCGATAATTCAGTCATATCACGGCCTACATACATCGGGATCATCCTTTCATAAAAGTGTTGGTCTACAGAATAGTGTTTTCAGTACGGGGGTTTTTTATCACAGCTTAAAAATTAGATCCTTGTTGTCATATATACCTGAAAAAGCTAAAATGAAACAAAATTAAGGTTCCGCTTTTTTTAACGCGTAACTAATAGAAAGGGTTTTTTAGATGGCACAAAAAGTTGCACTTATTACTGGAAGCAGCCGTGGAATTGGTAAGGCTGCTGCACTTGAGCTCGCAAAAGAGGGATATGACATAGTCGTCAACTATGCCCGCAGCAAAAAGGGAGCACAGGAAACAGCAGAGCAAATAGAAGCTCTTGGCAGAAAAGCCCTTGTCGTTAAGGCGAATGTCGGGGATGTGAGCAAGATCAAAGCAATGTTTGAGCAAATCGATGCAGAATTCGGCAGGCTGGATGTGTTTGTGAACAATGCAGCATCAGGTGTGCTTCGACCGGCAATGGAACTTGAAGAATCGCATTGGGACTGGACGATGAACATCAATAGTAAAGCGTTGTTATTCTGTGCACAGGAAGCGGCGAAACTGATGGAAAGGAATGGCGGCGGTAAAATCGTCAGCATCAGCTCGCTGGGCTCCATCAGATATTTGGAAAACTATACAACGGTAGGGGTTTCAAAGGCTGCCTTGGAAGCATTGACACGCTATCTGGCTGTAGAACTGGCCCGAAAAAACATCGTTGTCAATGCCGTTTCAGGCGGAGCGGTCGATACCGAAGCACTGACGCACTTCCCGAATAGAGAGGAACTCCTTGCTGAGGCCAGAGAAAAAACACCAGCAGGAAGAATGGTTGAAATCGACGATATGATCAATGCGATCATGTTCCTGCTGAAGGACGAGTCAAGCATGATTCGCGGACAGACGATCATAGTCGATGGCGGAATATCCCTATTGGTATAGGAAAAATATTGGGTTGATTTGGTAAAAAAAGTTCGGATATCTCCCTCCTCGGATGGTTATTCTATTATTCGTGGAGGTGATATACGATGGCAAAACAACCAAACAAATCTCAAGCTGGAACTAACATTCAAGAAGTGAGACAACAAAACGCTCAATCTGCTGGTGGCCAAGGTCAGTACGGTACTGAATTCGCGAGCGAAACAAACGCTCAAGAAGTACGCCAGCAAAACCAGCAAGCTGAAGCTCGCAAAGGCCAAAACTCTGGTCAACAGAGCTAATATCACCTTTAATGAAAGGCACTCTCATTCGCAGAGTGCCTTTTCCAATTGAATTCTATATTCTGTCTGTCCGGCACTCATCATTCGACAAAGGTTCCGAATCCTCTACATAACTAGTCAAAGGAATTCCATCGTCACCCAAGAATACAATTAGGAGATAAATTTTACAGGCGGTGGAAAAGCATGGATAAATTTAACGAATTGGTTTCTTCACAAATGCATACGATGGAAAAGCTTCTTTATCTGCAGTCTGAATTGGAAAGATGCCAGGAGATTGAAAAGCAGTTGGATGCCCTCAAGCAAAGCGCAGAATTAGAGGAACTTCGCTTGGAAATCGATCTGAAAAAGCAGGACCTGCAGGAGATCCACCGGATGTTTGAAAAGCAGACGGAGGAAGTCATCCATACGTATCAAGAGCTTGCCGTTTCCTTTCGTTAAGACTCCTCTGTACATTTAATAGGAATAAAAAAGTGGATTTTTATAAAAATTCAAGCAAATTTATTGGGCGATCGAGGAAATCGATGGCTCTTTTGTTTTAAATTCTCACGTTAACCGTTATAATAATAAAAAAAAGGAATCGTTCTTTGTTGCCTTTTGTCGTTTTGAAGGAAATAGATACATATACATGAATAGGTTGCAAAGTTTCCGGGAAAGGAAAGTAGGGGAGAAGAACATGGGCGTACCCACAGAAGGTGAACCGGTCCAAATCCACAGTTATAAGCATAATGGGCACATCCATCGAGTCTGGGAAGAAACTACCGTCTTAAAAGGAACGCAAAATCTTGTGATAGGCGGAAATGATCGGACAGTCGTGACTGAGTCAGACGGGAGAACTTGGATTACGAGAGAGCCTGCAATCTGTTACTTCCACTCTCAGTTATGGTTTAACGTTATTGGAATGATTCGGGAGGATGGCGTGTATTACTACTGCAATATTAGTTCGCCATTCATCTTTGATGGAGAAGCACTGAAATATATTGATTATGATCTCGATATTAAAGTTTTTCCAGATATGACGTTTAATCTGCTGGATGAAGATGAATATGAACGCCATCGCAAAGAAATGCAGTACCCTGATGTAATCGATAAGATTTTAAAATACAATGTTGAAAAGCTTAAACGCTGGATCAGGCAAAGGAAGGGCCCGTTTGCGCCAGATTTCATCGACATTTATTATGAACGGTATTTGACTTATCGTCGTTAACCATACAGGGTAGACAAGCTTCAGCCTGTTGATTCGATTCAACAGGTTTTTGTATGAAATGATAAATTGATTTTCAGTTTTGTAAAACTAGATATGAATTTCTTAATCCAGCTCCAGCGCCTAGCCCCTCGAGACGCTTCGGTCCGTCCAATGAAGTCAAAGAGCGACTTCACCGGTCGGCCCTCCAGCGCTTGTCGGGGCTGACCAAGGCACTTGCGCTTTTTATTCGTGGACAGCAAGGCAAGGCTCCATAAGGGGGAACTATAAATTGGGCAGCATCCGCAGATACTTAAAATTCGTCAAACCATATCGGCTGCAAATCATTGGAACAATCTTCATCGGTATTCTTAAATTCGCCATACCACTGTTGATTCCACTATTAATTAAATTTGTCCTTGATGATGTCATCGGCAGTGACACACTGACCAAGGATGAAAAAATAGATAAACTGCTCTGGGTAATGGGCATCATGATTGTTGTGTTTGTCGTGCTCAGACCACCTATTGAATACTATCGTCAATATTTTGCTCAGTGGACTGCGAGCAAAATCCTTTATGACATAAGAGACAGACTGTTTACCCATATGCAGCGTCTCAGCTACAAATATTACTCCAACACGAGAGCAGGAGAGGTCATCTCAAGGATGATCAATGATGTCGAGCAAACAAAGACCTTTGTTGTTACAGGACTGATGAACCTGTGGCTTGACGTTGCTACGATCATGATAGCAGCTGCTATCATGTTCACGATGGATGTCCAGTTGACATTTGTTTCGCTGATTCTCTTCCCGTTCTACGCTTTTTCGGTAAAATATTTCTTCGGTAATCTTCGGAAGCTAACGAGGGAGCGGTCCCAAGCGCTTGCTGGAGTACAAAGCTATTTGCATGAGAGGGTAGCTGGAATCTCAGTCATCAAAAGTTTCGCAATTGAGGATTATGAGCAAACACAGTTTGATCAGCAGAATAAAAACTTTCTGACAAAAGCGCTTGAGCATACAAGGTGGAATGCCAAAGCATTTGCGGTGGTCAATACGATCACGGATATCGCGCCGCTCCTTGTTATTGGCTTTTCCGGTTATCAGGTCCTTCAAGGCAATTTGACAATTGGGGAAATGGCCGCTTTCATCGCCTATATAGACCGCCTTTATAATCCTCTCAGAAGGCTCGTGAATTCATCTACTACATTGACACAGGCGATTGCGTCAATGGACCGCGTTTTCGAATTCATGGATGAAAAATATGATATCAAGGATTCTCCTGATGCAACAGAATTGAAAAAAGTGCACGGGGATATTTCTTTTAGAAATGTTAGCTTCTCTTATGAGGAAGACGGGGAGACGGTACTCAAGAATTTAAATATAGAAGTCCAAAAGGGAGAAACAATTGCCCTGGTCGGCATGAGCGGCGGTGGGAAATCCTCGTTTGTCAGTCTGATTCCTAGATTCTTCGATGTTACCGAGGGCCAGATTCTCCTCGACGGAAAGGATATCCGTTCGTTCAAGGTGCGCTCCCTGCGAGATAAAATCGGCATGGTTGCACAGGATAATATTTTGTTCAGTGAATCCGTTAAATCAAATATCCTCTTAGGCAGGCCGGGAGCAAGTGATGAAGAAGTGATTCAGGCCGCAAAGGCAGCAAATGCCCATGATTTTATTATGAGTCTGCCAGAAGGCTATGATACGAAAGTCGGTGAAAGGGGAGTCAAGCTTTCCGGAGGCCAGAAGCAGCGTGTAGCGATTGCACGAGTCTTCCTGAAGAATCCGCCGATTTTAATACTTGACGAAGCAACATCAGCACTTGACCTGGAGAGTGAACACCTCATTCAGGAAGCGATTGAAAAGCTGGCAAAAGACAGAACAACATTTGTTGTAGCCCACCGTTTATCAACGATTACCCATGCCGACAGGATTGTCCTGATTGAACACGGAGAGATTGTCGAAGACGGCAGCCATGATGATCTGATGGCAAAGCAGGGTGGGTATCATAGACTGTTCCAGGTCCAGCAGCTGGAAAATTAACTATACTGCAAAAAACCGAGGCGTTTCCGCTTCGGTTTTTTATTTTGGCTATGAAACAAAAACGATCGCGAGTTATTTATTAGCAAAGAGAGACAACTGCAATAGTTACTTTTTTCGCATTCCATTAGTGTAATAATTTATCAGCTTTTGACATACAAATAGTACCAATTGCCTAAAACAATTCTAAATTATTATTATATTTAAATAATTTAGAAAAATCAGTGGACTATCTTGGTCTATTTAATATAAAATGTTTTACACAGACATAAGATTTTTATTCAACAATAATATTTCGGTAATAGAAAGGAGTAGTAAAGTGGTACATGCTCCGGTTTTGGATGTGAAGAATTTAAAGACATCATTTATCACAAAAGACGGTGAGATTCCAGCAGTCGATGATGTCAGCTTTTCGGTTAACAAAGGAGAAATCCTAGGAATCGTCGGAGAATCAGGAAGCGGGAAGAGCGTAACTTCCTTATCCATAATGAAGCTGATTCCCCAGCCTCCGGGAAAAATTGCTGGAGGGGATATCCTCCTTAATGGGGAAAATCTTGTTCACGCTTCTGAAAGAAGAATGCGCGAAATCCGAGGCAATGATGTCGCGATGATTTTCCAGGAACCGATGACTTCGTTGAATCCACTATTCACAATTGGTGAACAGCTCGTTGAGGCGTTGAAAATACATAAGAAGCTCGGCAAAAAGGCAGCCTATCAGCAGGCTGTGGAGATGCTTAAACTAGTTGGACTTCCAAGAGCAGAACAAATCATCAAGGAATATCCTCATCAGCTTTCAGGAGGAATGAGGCAGAGGGTCATGATTGCCATGGCACTCAGCTGCCACCCTCGAGTGCTCATTGCTGATGAACCGACTACGGCGCTTGATGTTACCATCCAGGCGCAAATTCTGGCCTTGATGAAAGATCTGAACGAAAAGCTTGATACGGCGATTATCATGATTACTCATGACCTCGGTGTTGTCGCAGAGGTCTGCCAGCGTGTCGTTGTTATGTATGCCGGGAAAATTGTGGAGGAAGGGCTTGTTGGGGATATTTTTAAAAATCCAAAGCATCCTTACACTCTCGGCTTGCTCAAATCGATTCCGGATATAAGGGATAAGCAGGAGCGGCTATACTCCATTCCTGGTAATGTTCCGAAGCCAGGGTCTATCAAGGTGGGTTGCAGGTTTGCGGCAAGATGCGAATTTGTGATCGACAGATGCCTGAGCGAAGATCCTGAACTCTATGAAACTGGCAGTCCTGGCCATACTGTTCGCTGCCTGCTGCATGAGAAGGAGGGAGTAGCCAATGCCCGAAGTACTGTTAAAAGTTGATGGATTAAAAAAATATTTTCCGATTACCGGGGGGGTCCTTGGCAAGCAAACTGGAAGTGTCAAAGCTGTTGATGATATCAGCTTCTGGGTGAATAAAGGGGAAACACTGGGTCTTGTTGGCGAGTCAGGATGCGGGAAATCCACTACCGGCAGAATGCTGATGCGCCTGATCGATCCAACAGAGGGGCAAGTAGTTTTTGAAGGAAGAGATCTTGTGACTCTATCCGACAACGATATGCGCAAGGCCCGGAAAGATATGCAAATGGTCTTCCAGGATCCATTTGCTTCACTGAATCCAAGGCATACAGTTGAGAAAATCCTCGAGGAACCTTTGATCGTCCATGGAATAGGGACGAAGAAAGAACGCAAGCAAATGGTCAAGGAAATGCTCGAAGTAGTAGGTCTCAGCAGCTATCATGCTAAGAGGTATCCGCACCAATTCAGCGGCGGACAGCGCCAGCGAATTGGAATTGCCCGGGCGTTGATGACGAGGCCGAAGTTGATCATAGCTGACGAACCTGTGTCCGCGCTCGATGTTTCGATACAATCACAAGTACTGAATCTGCTGGAGGACTTGCAAGCGGAATTCCAGTTGACTTATATTTTCATAGCCCACGATCTTGGAGTTGTCCGGCATATCAGTGACAGGGTGGGGGTCATGTATTTAGGCAGACTCGTAGAGATCACGGAAGCGGATAAGCTGTACGATAACCCACTTCATCCGTACACGAAAGCCTTGCTTTCAGCCGTACCAATCCCCGATCCTGATGTGAAAAGGGAACAGGTGCTCCTGACAGGGGATCTTCCAAGCCCGGCGAATCCGCCACAGGGATGTGCATTCCATACAAGATGCAAAGAATGCATGGAAATTTGCAAGACTGATAGACCTGTATTGAAAGAAATTGAACCTGGTCACTTTGCTGCCTGCCATCTATATTCCTGATTATCTGGAATAGACTTTAAATCCATAAAATCTGGAATGAACGCAGGGAAAAAAGCATAGATGATAGATATTATGGACTGGATATATAAAACCAGTCCGAAAAAACAAGGGGGAAGAATATGAAAAGGCGTTTTGGATTAATGTTTTTTGCTTTTATCCTCATCATTAGCCTAGGGCTAGCCGGCTGCAATAATGACTCCGGCGGGACGAAAACAGGGGGTGAGTCTGGTTCAGATGGTGAATCATCATCAGGAGGGACTCTTGTATTTGGGCGAGGTGGCGATTCAACATCGCTTGACCCTGCGGTGACAACTGAAGGTGAAGCTTTCAAAGTAACTAAGAACATCTACGAAACTCTTATTGAGTTCGGCGAGCAGGATACTGAGATTCACCCAGGTCTTGCAGAAAGCTGGGAAGAGTCCGAAGATGGTTTGAAGCATACGCTTAAACTTCGTAAAGGTGTCAAATTCCATGACGGCACTGATTTCAACGCTGAAGCTGTAGTATTCAACTTCGAGCGCTGGAAGGCCGGCAATAAAGAACAATTCTATTACTATAACTCACAATTTGGTGACGTAATCAAGGAAGTTAAGGCAGTAGATGAGCATACAGTTGAATTCACATTGAACCGTATTCTTGCTCCATTCTACAAAAACCTTGCAATGTCTCCATTTGGTATCGCAAGCCCTGCTGCAATCGAAAAGCACGGAGATAAATTCATTGAAAACCCAGTAGGTACTGGACCATTCAAGTTCAAGGAATGGAAGCGTAACGACAGGGTAACTCTTGTGAAAAACGAAGATTATTGGGAGGAAGGGCTTCCGAAGCTTGATGAAGTCATTTTCCGAGTGATCCCTGAAAACTCTGCGCGTTTGAATGCTTTGAATACTGGTGAAGTAGATATTATCGATGGAGTGAATTTCAGTGATGTCGAGTCAATTGAAAACAATGCTGACCTCCAAACATTCTATCGTCCTTCATTGAATGTTGCTTACCTTGGATTGAACAATGAACGCGGGCCAATGAAAGACAAAAAGGTTCGCCAGGCATTGAACTATGCGGTCAATAAGCAAGCGCTCATCGATGCTTTCTATGCTGGTGCTGCTGAGCCTGCGAAAAACCCAATGCCGAAATCTGTAGCTGGCTACAATGATGATGTGGAAGCTTATGAATATGATCCAGAGAAGGCAATGGAACTTCTTAAGGAAGCTGGATATGAAGATGGTTTTGAAATGGAACTATGGGCAATGCCAGTTGCAAGACCTTATATGCCAGACGGAAAGAAAGTTGCTGAAGCACTTCAGAAAGACTTTGCTGAGGTTGGCGTAAAAGCAAAGATTGTTTCTTATGAGTGGGCAACATACCTAGAAAAAGCACGTATGGGTGAAGCAGATACATTCTTGCTTGGCTGGACTGGTGACAATGGTGATGCTGATAACTTCCTGTATGTCCTTTTAGATCAGGATAACATCGACAGCAATAACTACGCACGCTACGCTAACCAGGAAGTACATGACCTCTTCATCAAGGCTCAGTCTACAAATGACCAGGCTGAACGTGAAAAACTGTATAAAGAAGCTCAATTGTTAATTAAGGAAGATGCTCCTTGGATTCCGCTTGTCCACTCTGAACCTGCACTTGCAGGAAGAGCAGACGTTACTGGATTCAAGGCACATCCAACAGGATCTGACTTGCTTGCAACGGTTGAATTCAAAAAATAATGCATCAGGAAAAGGGAGAACATATGCATTCTCCCTTTTCTTTTGAAAAGAAAAATAGTTTTATATTTCAACAAGAATAGAGGTGGGAAGGTGTTTGCCTATTCTGTCAGAAGGATTTTTTCACTGATTCCTGTACTATTGGGTCTTTCACTTATTGTATTTTTTATGATCAGAGCAATCCCTGGTGATCCCGCCCAAGTTATTCTCGGGCAGCTGGCGACTAAGGAAGCAATTGCAGATTTAACAAGAGAGCTGGGGCTTGACCAGCCATGGTATATACAATATTTTACCTATCTTGGAGGGCTGCTGACGGGTGATTTAGGAGAGTCCCTAAGGACAAAGTCAGCGATCAGCAGTGAAATCTGGCCATATCTTGCAGCAACAATGGAATTGTCATTTGTTGCAATGTTAATAGCGATTATCATAGGAGTAAATGCAGGAATCGTCAGTGCATGGTTCCAAAATTCCTGGTTTGATTACGGGGCAATGATCTTTGCGCTTATCGGTGTATCAATGCCAATTTTTTGGCTGGGTTTGATGGAACAGTGGATGTTCGCCATCAATCTGGATATCCTGCCGACTTCCGGGCGTGAAGAAGTGCGGAATCCAGTCGATGCAATCACGAACTTTTATATCATTGATACCCTGATTCAGGGGCGTACTGACCAGTTTGTCGAGGTCCTGAAGCATCTGGTGCTGCCGGCAATGGCGCTGGCGACAATTCCGATGGCCATCATTGCGAGGATTACTCGTTCCACGATGCTCGAGGTGATGAGGTCTGATTTTATCAGGACGGCAAGGGCTAAGGGTTTGAGCATGTTCTGGGTTGTTTATAAGCACTCCCTTAAAAATGCGATCATCCCTGTGTTGACTATCATAGGCTTACAGACGGGACTTCTGCTTGGCGGAGCTATCCTGACTGAGACAATTTTCAGTTGGCCGGGAATTGGGCGATATATCTACGAGGCGATCAATTATCGTGATTATCCGGTTATCCAGTCCGGAATACTCGTCATTGCCTTGATCTTTGTAATGATCAACCTAGTAGTTGACTTATTGTACGCAGCAATTGATCCTCGGATCAAATACCGTTGATGGAAGGGGAGAGAGCAGATGGAGATTTCAACTCAAAAACAAATACAGCCGCCAACCGTGCAGGTAGAGGAAAAAGTGGCGTCTCCCTGGGCAGAAGCATGGTATAGTTTCAAGAAAAATAAATTGGCTCTGGTAGGAACAATCATCGTTTTATTCTTTGTAGTGCTTGCGATCTTCGCTCCTTTAATTGCGCCAGAAGGGATCAATGATCAGAAAATGGAGGTTCGTCTTCAAGCTCCTTCAGCTGACCACTGGTTTGGCACAGATGATTTTGGACGGGATATCTTATCCAGAGTTATATATGGAGCCAGGATTTCCTTATGGGTAGGGACCTTTGCGGTAATGGGTTCAATCGTTGTCGGCTGTCTGTTGGGAATTCTTGCTGGTTACTATGGCAGATGGGTCGATACAATCATTTCAAGGATATTTGATATTATGCTTGCTTTTCCAAGTATTCTTCTGGCCATAGCAATTGTTGCCGTTTTGGGACCTTCGCTGCGAAATGCGTTGATTGCGATTGCCATCATCAATATTCCAAACTTCGGAAGACTGATCCGTTCAAGGGTGCTTAGCGTAAAAGAAGAGGAATACATCATGGCTGCCAAGGCTGTCGGAATGAAGGACAGCAGGATTTTGTTCCAGCACATCCTTCCTAACAGTATGGCTCCAATCATCGTCCAGGGCACACTGGCGATTGCCACGGCAATCATTGAAGCTGCCGCTCTTGGATTCCTCGGCCTTGGTGCTGAGGCGCCGAATCCCGAATGGGGAAAGATGCTTGCTGACGCTAAGCAGTTCATGATCCAGGCACCATGGACAATGATTTTCCCAGGCCTGGCAATCATGCTGACCGTACTCGGATTCAACCTGATGGGCGATGGCTTGAGGGACGCATTGGATCCTAGAATGAAAAGTTAGTAGAACTATATGTAATTAGAAAAAGCAGCTGATAAACCAGCTGCTTTTAAATTTCCGTATTTTGATCGATCGTTACATTGCTATCATCTTTGTGATAGGAATGGAAGCTTGTGACGAGCGTATCTAGGTGCTCTACATGCTCGCCGTATTCCATGATGATCGACACGAGCTGCATGACATGATAAAGCATTTGCCTGTTTGTTTGAGCCAGCTCATCTCTCTGAGCTAAAAATAATTCAAACAGCTGTTCCTTGTTCAGGCAAACCTCACCCTCAATATAGGATGCTTCAGGCCTGACTTTACCGGCGTACTTAAGCATCACCTGCTCATGGTGGTTGATCAGGCAATCCAGCTGATGCTGGATGACTTCCTGGAATTCTACAGGAAGATGATTGAATTCATTTTCATAGCGGTGAAGCCTTTTTAGCGTTTCTAGCGATTTTTTTACCGTGGTGATCATCTGCCTGTAAACGACAAGTTTTCGTGATTTAGCAAGAGGGTTATTTTTAAAATAATCACGTTCTTCCTTATACATCATATATAATTGGTCCAGCTTGATTATACCCTCGCGCAGTTTCTCGATATCTGCCTTCAGGAGCTGGTGCTCGGAGGCATGACGAGTGCTCAGCCTGATCCACTTCGTAATTTCCTCTGATAAAATAGAACTCTTGTAATACAGCTTATTTTCATATTTGGGCGGCAGGAACACAAGATTAACAATGAAGGCCGATACAACCCCTAGCATGATGGTCGAGAAGCGGATCAGCGCAAATTGGATGAAGTCATCACCAGGTGTCTCCATGATCGCAATCAATGTGACAAGAGAAAGCGAAATGGTGTTTTCCAGTTTTAGCTTAAGGTTCAAAGTAATAACGAGTACCGCGGCAAGTCCGATGATGAATATGGTGTTGCCGAACGCCATTACGAATAAGACAGCGGTAGCGGCTCCAATTAGATTGCCCTGGATATGTTCAATAATGGATTGATAAGAGCGGTATACAGTTGGCTGCAGGGCAAAAATCGCAGCAATCCCAGCGAAAACCGGTGATGGAAGATCGAAAATATGCGATAAAAATAAAGCAAGTGTGATGGCAATTCCCGTTTTCAGTATGCGGGCACCAAGTTTCATGTGAAGTGAATTCCTTTCATTCAGAGACAGAGAATCTCATTCATTAATTTATACTTTAAACCATTTTGTTCAAAACTAAACAATTATGTACTATACAACGGAAAGCCAATAAGTTCAAGCGGCAATTTTGCGAAAAATAAGCCGGTTTATAATGTAAGTGGTTTCAATGTCTATCAGAGTGGAATCTTCTGATATAGCTTATTTAAGAAATAATGAAGGATATTCTTGTAAAAGAGGAAATACACTAAAAAATTATCAATTGAACTAGGCTGTTGATTTTCGTTCCAGGCGCTTCGCTTTCCGCGGGGCTGGCGATGAGCCTCCTCGACGCCGTTGGCGCCTGCGGGGTCTCATCTGTCCAGCTTATCCCGCAGGAGTCTACGCGCCTTCCACTACAATCAACAGGTGTTCTATATAAATATTCAAGTATTAACCTAATACAACCTGAAAATCCATTGAATATTACTCTGAGTAACACAATTAGGAAACAAATCATCCATGACTAAACAAATGGCTCCGTCAAGTGACGGAGCCATTTTCATTAATCATTCAGTTGATACTGCTGGGTCTGCTTGCTCTTTGACAGGAACGACCTGGATGAAGTGGTCTTCCGGATGTTCCAGCAGAAGCGCGAGGTCAGCTGCTTCGCTTGCCTGGTCATGGTTTTTGACCATTTCAATGTAGTTGGCCAGTAATTCTTTTACATCTTTAATACCTTTATCTGATAGCGTCTCGATGGATACCTTGGCACCCTTGGCGATACGGCGGTTGATGGCTTCTTTTGTGAGTCCCATCTCTGGCTGGTGTCTCAGATAAACGACACCGCCTGTCATTCCTGCACAAATCCATGGTCCGGGATCGCCGAGAACGAGTCCTCGACCGTTTGTCATGTATTCAAAAGCAAAGCCTTTGATATTAGCGTTCGTTCCAATATTTCCGAATTCTTTTTCAGGAATAGGCTTTTTCACCTGTCCGCCGATGACCATATCGGCTCCTGACAGACGGATTCCCGCACGAGCGTCGGCATCGCCCTGTGCTACGAGCAAACCTTTCTGCGCGCCGTAGCCAAATCCTTTGCCGACAGAGCCGTTGTAGAAACCGCCGTCCTTGCCAGGCGATTTTGCGATTAAGATTGCTCCGCCGAATGAAGTCTTGCCGACTCCGTCCTGTCCGCCGCCATCAATTTCAATATTGATGCCGTCTGTGTTGTAAGCTCCAAGTCCGTTTCCGAGGATCGAGCCTTTGTAACGGAGCGAGACTGGCTGCAGCTTTCTGTATGATCCATCCAGGCGTCCGCGGACACGGTGGCATGAAACCCTGCTGGCAAGCACACGCTGCTCGGCAGTAACGGCCTGGAATTCACGTGACTGATGAAGCTCCTCATCAACAGCATCAAGGTACTCAGCGCCTGCAGCGACCTGGAGCTGGGCTGATGCCATGGCAGCCGCGGCTTCTTTTTGATGCGTGATTTGGCCAATCTCAAGTGGCTTCAATAAATAAGTCAAATCAAGCAGGTCTTTTCCTTTGATCTGTTCCAGCAATTCGGAACGGCCGACTGCTTCCTGCAGATTCTTGATGCCAGCAGAAGCGGCTAGTGACTTAAGTTCATTGCCAAAAGCAGTGAACAAATTCATGATGCCCTGGACGGCAAGGTCGAACTGGCGCGGTACGAAACGGCGCAATCCATGTTCCTTTGCCTGAGCTTCAGAATCGATTTGTGTCGCGATGCCGACATGGCAAGTGTCTAGGTGGCAGCCGCGGCATGTTGTACAGCCGATGGCAAGCATCGACAGCGTACCGAAACCTACGCGGTTTGCACCAAGAAGCATATATTTAATGACATCCTGCGCACTCTTAACGCCACCATCAGCCCAGAGCTCGACATTGTCACGCAAACCTGCTTCAAGCAGGGCATTATGTGCAGCTTTAATGCCGATTTCAGCAGGGAGCCCAACATATTGAAGAGCGTGGATACGGGCAGCACCCGTACCGCCATCGAATCCACTCAATGTGATGATGTCCGCACCAGCTTTTGCGATACCAACTGCAATCGTACCGATATTCGGAACGACAGGAACCTTAACGGCAACCCGTGCCTGGTCATTGGCAGTCTTGAGCTCATGGATCATTTGCGCAAGGTCTTCAATCGAATAGATGTCATGGTTATTGGAAGGTGAGATCAAATCTGAACCTATTGTCGCATTCCTTGCTTCTGCGATTTTAGCCGTAACCTTCGAGCCAGGGAGGTGTCCACCTTCACCAGGCTTCGCGCCCTGACCAATCTTTATTTCCAGTAGGTTGGAGGAGTTCAGCAATTCAGCATTCACGCCGAAACGTCCTGAAGCAACCTGCTGGCCGCGGGTGCGCGGGTACTTTCCAAGCATATCTTTTATTTCGCCGCCCTCGCCGTTCATGCTGACCATGTTCAAGCGGTCGGCACCTTCTGCGTAAGCGCGGAAAGCAATTTCATTTTGTGAACCAAATGACATCGATGCAATGACGAATGGCAGGCTGTGGTCACCGACACCAAGCTCAACTTCCTCTGGGGTGACACCTGCCTCATTCTTTTTCAAACCAGTCAAATGACGGATTGTTGTAGGGTTGCTGTCTTCCTGTTCGGTGATTTTTTCACGGTATACGCTGTAATCTCCAGTAGAAGCAACCTCGCCAATCGCCTTCCAGATACGAGGGAAGAGGTGGAATGTCTTGCCGATTCGCTCTTTCTCATTCTGGAAATCTTCTGCTCTTTTCAATGCATCTTCTTTCATTGATTCGAAATTGTATGCAAGCTCTTTGGAACCAAAGAAGTTTACGATCACTAAATAATCTGATACTTCATCATTCAAGCCGATTGACGAGAATAGACGTCCGTATCCGCGCAATTCATGGATACCAATGGTAGAAATGACTTTTTCAAGACCTTTCGTCAACGCACTATATAGGTTGACGAGCGGCTTGACGGAATCATCGAGCACGGTCATGAACATATAGTACGGGCTGACTGCGTCTGAGCCGAGTCCAAGTGCGACGATAATGTCATGCAGCGATCTTAAAGATGCAGATCGTAACAGAAGTGAGCAGTCCCGGCGCAAGCCTTCTTTAACAAGTGCCTGGTCGATTGCCGAAACAACAAGATGCGGATCCAGCCAAAGAGCATTTTCCTGGTGGGCGATTGCATCGTCAAGGACAAGCAATGTCTTGCCCTCCTTAACAGCATCAATTGCCTCAGCGGCAAGTCTTTCAAGCGCTTCTTTCACACTTTCATCCTTGCGGAAAACCGTTTCCAGATAGGCTGCGAGTTTATCATCCTGATAGCATTGGATAACCTGGTCCATGCTTGGCTGGCCAGTTTCCTGTGAGACCTCGTAGCCTGCTTTTCCTTCAAAAAGAAGAGGTGTGAGCAATTCTACGATTTTTCCCGTTTCCGATTTGCCGAAAAGGGAAGGGCGTTTCCCGAGTACAGTCCGGGTTGAGAAATGTTCAGCTTCACGATCTCGGTCAATTGCCGGATTCGTTACGACAGCAACGCTTTCTTTAATGAAATCAGCGATGTTCTTACGTTCGGGATTCATGGCAGCAAGGGGGGCATCATGCCCTAGCGAGCGGATTGGTTCGGCTCCTTTTTCAGCCATTTGCTCCACCAATTGGACATGGTCACGCTCCCAGCCGAATGCTTTATATTGTCCGTTATGGATCTTATCCGGATATGTCATGGTGATCGTTTTGCTAAGTTTCGTACCCTCAAGACGATGGCGCGCTTCCTGGAAAGCAAGACGTTCCGAGAAACGCTTGAAAACTTCACCCTGGAATTGCTCCATTTCAAACACTTCGATTGTGTCGCCATTCCATTTCAGGCCGACCTTTTCACCTGGTGCGAGGGGTTTCGGGTCACCCGTGTAGTCAGATGAAGGGATAATTCCCGGTTCTGATGAAAACAGGTAAGAGCTTTCGGTATCAACCATCCAGAGCGGGCGCAGGCCGAGTGCGTCGACACTGAAAACAGCTTCATCTCCAAAGCGTGAAATGATGCCGGCCGGTCCCTGGGCAAAATGGCCCCATGCTTCGCGTATATAAGTATATAAATCTTGCAAATGTTCCGGATACGCTTTGATTTCATTGATGATTGGCGGAAACATCATGTCCATTGCCTCAAATAATGAATAACCGTCACGACAAATAAACGTTTCAAGTGTGCGGCTAAGATCCTGTGAGTCACTGCCGTCTTTCACGAGCGGAACATTGACCATGCGAGCTTCATCACGAAGTCTGGCAATTGTATTGATTTCACCATTATGGCCAAGGACGCTGAACGGCTGGACACGGAAAAAGCTTGATAGAGTATTAGTTGAATAGCGGTTATGTCCAAGTGTCATTGTCGATGCTACGAGCGGGCTTGCCAGATCATGATAATACTTAGGAAGAATATCACCAGCGCCCATAACCTTATAAACAGCATGGTATTGGCTAAGGGAAGCCACATGCACCTGTTCGTTTTTCTCGAAATCTACGATCATATTAAACAATTTGCTGGAAAGATCCTGACCGGCTTCGTTTGAAAGGCATGCAAACTGCCAGAATACAGGATTCTCCTGAATCGCAATCGGGCCGAGCGCTCCGGAGTCAGTGACATCGGTCGATGAAAAAATCAGCTCCATATTCTGTTCTGCAAGCTTTGCCTCAAGATTTTCCTGAATCGTTTTTGCCTGCTCGGTCCTTGTGATAAAAACATGTCCGACCACAAAGTGCTCTTTATCGACGGCATTAACATCTGCACCCGCAGCTGAAAGCTTTTCCTTCCAGAGAGCGCGTGGAATGTCGATGTGCACTCCAACACCGTCGCCCTCGCCATTGATAAAGCCAGCGCGGTGGTTCATCGTGACCAGGCCGTTGATACAGTGGAAAATATTCTCGCGGGTAGGGGTTTTCTTTTTTTCAATGCTGGCAACAATACCGCACGCATCGTGTTCGAATCTTGAAAATTCTCTAAATTGGGAAGGGTTCCATTGTGTTGTCATAAAAATCGGCTTATAAAGGGTCTTTTAAGCCGTTTCACCTCCTGAAAAAATAATCTATGATCTGTTGTTTGATAGCTTGGTACATGAGGGTGTAACTCTAAGACGGGAATTTAAAGCAGGGATTTTAAGCGGCCACTTGAATGGCAAATTTTAAAATATTAATTGCAATCATATCATAAGAATTTTCAGAAATCAATTAATTATACATTAATTTGGATGGAGGATTGTTACAGAAGTGAAGGTGGGAATAAAATACACCTTGAAATGTAAACGGTTTCATTTAGGGTAAAAAAAATAACAGGCACCGAGTTGGCACCTGTTATGTATAAAAAACTGTATATTTATTCATTGGCCATTGAATAAAATGCCTGATCAACTGCGTGCAGGGTTGCTTCGATATCTTCCTGGGAGTGGGCGATGGTCACGAACCAAGCTTCATATTTTGAAGGTGCGAGGTTGATTCCTTGCTCAAGCATCAGATTGAAGAACCGTGCGAACATTTCACCATCAGTGTTCTCTGCCTGCTCATAATTCTCGATTTTTTCGGTTGTAAAGTATATGGTCAATGCACCTTTCAGGCGATTAATCGTAATAAGAATACCGTGCTTCCTTGCTGAAGCTGTGATTCCTTCCTCAAGCATCGCGCCGAGCTGATCAAGATACTCATAGACACCATCCTGTTTAAGGACCTCGAGGCAAGCGATGCCGGAAAGAATGGAAGCAGGGTTTCCAGCCATCGTTCCAGCCTGATAAGCAGGCCCAAGTGGTGCTACCTTTTCCATGACTTCAGCTCGTCCGCCGTAAGCACCGATTGGCAGGCCGCCGCCAATGATTTTGCCCATAGCCGTCAAATCTGGAGTGATACCCAGCATGTCCTGAGCCCCGCCATACATAAAGCGGAAAGCAGTGATGACTTCATCAAAAATGATCAACGAACCAGCCTGATGGGTAAGCTCCTTCACTTCTTCTAAAAAGCCGGGTTTAGGCTCGACGATTCCAAAGTTGCCGACAATCGGTTCCACAAGTACTGCCGCGATTTGGTCGCCCCATTTTTCAAGAGCTTGCTTAAAAGGTTCAATATCATTGAATGGTACGGTGATGACTTCTTGGGCGATGCTTTTTGGGACACCCGCTGAGTCTGGAGTTCCAAGAGTAGATGGTCCAGAGCCCGCCGCAACTAGTACCAGATCAGAATGGCCATGATAACAGCCCGCGAATTTGATGATTTTATCCCGCCCTGTATAGGCACGTGCCACACGAATCGTCGTCATCACTGCCTCTGTCCCGGAGTTGACAAAGCGCACCTTATCCATAGCTGGCATTGCTTCCTTGAGCATTTTTGCGAATTTCACCTCATGCGGTGTTGGTGTTCCGTAAAGGACGCCAGTCTCAGCGGCCTTTTTAATCGCTTCAGTTATATGCGGGTGGGCATGACCAGTAATGATTGGGCCATATGCGGCTAAATAATCGATATATTGATTGCCGTCCACATCCCAGAAGTAGGCGCCCTGGGCACGCTCCATCACGATAGGGGCTCCGCCGCCGACCGCCTTGTAGGAACGGGATGGACTATTGACACCGCCTACGATATGTTCAAGAGCTTCAGTATGTATTCGCTCAGAATTCGTTCTTTGCATCGTAAAACCTCCTATATGTAACTGCTTTTCTATTTTAACATTATTTCTATTTTTTACAGATTGTTTCACTTTTCGTTCATTTCCAGCGAAAAAGAAGCTTTGTCTGAATTAACAATCCCTTGGTCATTCAACATTCTTTCTTTTTGTGGTTAAACTATCCACAACCAAGAAAACGGTAATCTGGCATACAAACTATTCACGCCAAGCAAAAGGAAATCAGAAATACAAACTATCCACGACATTCAAAAGGAAATCAGACATATAAACTATCCACAACATTCAAAAGTAAATCAGACATACAAACTATCCACGATGATGTAAAAGGAATCAGGCATAGCATTTGTTTTACCCAGGAGGATTGGCTAAACTGTTTGAGTGACCAAAGGAGGAAATACATATGAACGCCATTGAAGTGAATGGGCTTCGGAAGGAATTCAAGGCATATTCAAGCCGTTCCGGACTATCGGGAGCCTTTCGTGATCTTTTTACACGCAATTATAAAATCGTTCCAGCAGTGAACGATATCAACTTTACTGTCAAACAGGGAGAGATGGTCGGTTATATCGGGGAAAATGGAGCGGGTAAGTCGACAACCATTAAAATGCTGACCGGGATCCTGACCCCGACTTCAGGGAGTGTCATTGTCAATGGCATGAATCCCCACAAGGAAAGGGAAAGATTCGTCCAGACGATAGGTGTCGTATTCGGCCAGCGTTCCCAGCTCTGGTGGGACATTGCTGTCCAGGAATCCTTCCGTCTATTGAAAAAGGTTTATAAAGTTTCAGACGCTCAGTATAACGAGCATATGGATCATGTCATCAGAACGCTGGACCTTGAACCGTTGCTCGATAAGCCGGTGAGGAAGCTCTCCCTGGGGCAAAGGATGCGGTGTGAGCTTGCGGCCGCGCTCATCCATAATCCACCGCTCCTGTTCCTTGACGAGCCGACGATTGGTTTGGACGTGCTCGTTAAATTGAAAATCAGGGAGTTCTTAAAAGAAATCAATGAAAAGTACAATACGACAATCTTGCTTACGACCCATGACCTGACTGATATCGAAGCATTATGCGAGCGAGTGGTTATGCTTGATGAAGGAAATATCATCTATGATGGCGCGCTGAAAAGCCTGAAGGAAAAATGGGGAGAAGGAAAGGAAATCAGTTTTGAATTCCTTGAAAGAGCCGAACTCAGTCGGCTTGAGATGTTGACGGGTGACCTTGATATCAAATGGGAGCTGGATGAAAGAAAACAGATTTATACTGCGTTGACAGGGGATGATGAGGAAATAGTATCCCAGGTGATTGCCCGGACAGTTGCTGCCTATAAGGTAAGGGATGTCAAAATCAACGAGCCGTCCACAGAAGAAATCATCCGCAACATTTATGATAAAGGGATGATGCAGCATGGATAAATATATCGAAATGATCCGCATCCGTTTTTTGATGATGTTGGCATACAGGACCAATTACTACACAGGGATCTTGATATACAGCATCAATATCGGGGCCTACTACTTTCTCTGGAATGCGATTTACGGCGGGAAAAGTGAGATCGAAGGCTTGAGTGCCATCCAAATGACGACATATGTGGCGGTTGCCTGGATGGCGAGAGCATTTTATTTTAACAATATCGACCGGGAAATGGCGACGGAAATCAAGGAAGGCAAGGTAGCTGTTGAATTGATCAGGCCATACAGCTATCTCGGGATGAAAACGATGCAGGGGCTTGGTGAAGGAATCTTCAGGCTGTTCTTTTTCTCGGTGCCAGGCATGGTCATCGTCGCCCTGATATTTCCGATGGAGTTTTCGGCGGATGCCGCGACCTGGGGGTTGTTCACGATTTCGATTGTGCTTAGCTTTTTCATCAATACACAACTGAACCTGCTTACGGGAATTACCACTTTCTTTCTATATAATAATACAGGCCTAATCAGAGCCAAGCGCGTCCTAATTGATTTGTTTTCGGGATTGCTTTTGCCGATCAGCTTTTTTCCAGGCTGGGCTCAGGAAGTTATGGGATTCCTACCGTTCCAGGGAATCAGCTATATCCCAAGCATGATTTTTACAAATGGATTCACAGGGAGCCAGGTAGTTGAAGGGCTTCTGCTCCAGTCTGCCTGGGTGTTGATCTTGTTGATCCCGATCCGGGTCCTTTGGGTCATCGCTAAAAAACAACTGATTATACAGGGAGGGTGACGAATGTTTTACATCAGCATGTTTTTTCAATATGTCGCCCAGTATATGAAAACGAGGCTCGAATACCGGGCGGATTTGATTGTTGAAATTTTCTCGGATTTATTGTTCCAGGCTGTCAATTTGATTTTTATCCTGATCGTCTTTGACCATACCGAATTCCTCAATGGCTGGAGCCGTGATGAAATCATCTTTATTTACGGATTTTTCCTTGTGCCGTATGCGCTCTTTTCATCATTCTTCAATATCTGGGATTTCAATGAAAGGTATATCGTAAAAGGGGAGCTGGACAGGATCCTGACAAGGCCGATCCATAGCCTTTTTCAGATTATTCTCGAACGGATGGAGCTGGAATCATTGTTCGGAGCAGTGACCGGGCTGGCCGTCATGTTTTATGCAGGCAGCCGTCTCGGGCTTGAGGTAAGCTGGTCAGATCCTTTCTTGTTTGTTTTGTTCGTTTTGGGCGGTGTTCTTGTATACGCCGGCATATTCGTGATGATCGCCTGCATCAGCTTCTGGGCGGATGCGCGGACCTCAATCATGCCGATGATGTACAATATCGGCAACTACGGACGCTATCCAGTAGATATTTATAACAAGGCAATCCGGTTTGTGCTGACCTGGATCTTGCCATTCGCTTTCGTCGGAGTATACCCGGCAGCATACTTCCTCGGCCGCGATGAGTGGTACGGTTACTCGTTTTTAACACCAGTGATCGGCATCGCCTTTTTCAGTCTGTCTGTGTTCATTTGGAATGAAGGCGTTAAAAGATACCGGGGAGCCGGAAATTAAATATAAATGGCCGCAGCGATAAACATGCTGTGGTCTTTTTTGTGCTGGTTCAGACAGGCTTATCTAAAGGAGACAGGGTGACTTAAGACAGCTTTGGGGTGATTTTAAGAAAAGCTGTCAAAAGAATAGCCAACTTCAGACAGGTTTGGAGGCAAAAGCAGAAAAGCTGTGAAAAGAAGAGGCAACTTCGGACAGGTTTGGAGGGAGAAACAGAAAAGCTGTCAAAAGAAAGAGCAACTTAAGACAGGTTTGAGAGAGAAATAAGAAAAGCTGTCCAAAGAAAGAGCAACTTCAGACAAGTTTGAAGGGAAACGCAGAAAAGCTATCAAAAGAAGAGGCGACTCAGACGGGCATCAACTTTCTAGCTCATATCCCGCTATATGGACTTGCTTGCATACTCGTGAATTCACCAGCGTATAGTGAAGGGAGAGAAGCAGGAAATGAGGCTTGGATATGCAATTTTACATTTCGATTATATTGATTATTTTAGCGATACTTCTAAGTCTAAGGACATTATTCATTCCGCATAAGATTAAAGGCAAACAGGTATCTTTTGAAAACTTCGTCACGCTTGCGCTGATTTATGCTACAGTGATGGCGGGCTTTGGACTATTGTATTATTTGCTAGATTTGAAAGGGATCTGGGTGTTGTCAGACGTGAGCATGCGCCCGAGCACGTCCTCGTATGAAAGGATGTCCACAAGCCTTTACTTCAGTGCCATTACGCTATTTTCTGTTGGGTATGGCGATATCGCGCCGGTCGGAATAGGGCGAGCAATCGCGGTGTTGGAAGCGCTAATTGGCTACACGATTCCCGCTGCATTTGTGACGAGGGCGATGTTTGACCAAAAGCGATCATAATACACGTCTTTGATTTGTATTCTAACCTAAAATTAGATAGGCTATTGATAAGAGATCTGATTTTGGAGGGATACATAATGACACTGGCAATAGGTGAAAGAGCACCGGCATTTGAACTGCCGGCCAGCAATGGAGAAACGGTTAAGCTTTCTGATTTTACAGGTAAAAATGTGGTCCTTTATTTTTACCCTAAGGACATGACTCCTGGCTGCACAACGGAAGCTTGTGACTTCAGGGATCATCATGAGAGTTTCGAAGGATTGAACGCAGTAGTCCTTGGAGTGAGCCCTGACCCAATCAACCGCCATGAAAAATTCATTGAGAAGCACGGTTTGCCGTTCCTGTTACTGGCTGATGAAGAACACAAGACTGCCGAGGATTACGGAGTTTGGAAGCTGAAAAAGAACTTTGGCAAGGAATACATGGGAATTGAACGGTCAACCTTTATCATTGATAAGGATGGCAATCTTGCAAAAGAATGGCGTAAAGTGAAAGTGAAAGGCCATGTTGAAGAGGCCCTTGCGTATATAAAAGAAAACCTTTAAGCACAGGACAGCCGTTAGTGGCTGTCTTTTTACTGATTTCGCTATATCTATAAGCTATAATAGGATAAGATAATAAAACTATGACCAGTCAGTCATTTTTATTTTAAACAGTTGGGGAGGCTTTAAGGGTGAAGGAAAAAGAAAAAGCAATCATTGAAGCTGCGATCAAGTTATATGCGACTAAAGGATTTGCATCCACCTCAATCCAGGAAATCGTTACTGAAAGCGGAATCTCCAAGGGAGCATTCTATTTATACTTTAAATCAAAGGATGCTTTGTTGATCGCAATCCTTGAATATTACTTTGACTATATCGAAAAGAAGCTTGAAGCGTATGAGAAAGAACAGCTGCCTCCTAGAGAAAAATTCGCATTTCAGCTGACTGCGTTATTCACGACGATGCTTGAACATAAAGAATTCATTATCATGCAATCAAGAGAACAGGCAATTCCGCTGAATGAAGAGGTAAAGGAATTGATGATTCGCAAGTATTATGAAGCGCAAATGTATTATCAAAACAGTCTGCGTGCCATTTATGGAAAGAAAGCTGAACCGCACCTCTGGGATTTGGCTCTCATGCTAGAGGGATTTTTTAATTCATATATGAAGCTGTTGCTTTTCAATCCGGATGGCTTCAAGATCGAGGAACTAGTGGGATATATACTGAGAAGGGTCGATTCGCTGGTGGATGGTCTCGAGGGAGAAAATCCAGTCGCCTCTGAAGAAAAAGTGAAAGAATTGATCAATAAAACAAAAGCGTTTTTCAAGGCGGATGCTCAGGATATAAAATCGATTATTAAAAAGATGAAGCATGAAATCTCCAATCTTGATCATAATCAAGACTTATTCGTTTCGCTGGATGTGCTGGAGAGTGAGGCAGAAAGGGAATCACCGCGGATTCCAGTTATCCAGGGAATGTTATCGAACTTTAAGGGGGAACCATCGCTGGATGCATACAGAGAGGCAATCGCAAAGTTTTATCATGTAAAAGAATGATGGGCCGCCTATTTTTATCAATACAGGCTTCTGTCCATTCATTTTAGCGATAACTGAATATCATTGTATTAGGGCATACCTCCTCAAACGACTTAGCGGGCTATAACAGCCCGCCTTTTTTTATGTTATAAAGTCTTGTAAGTTGTTTAAAAGAGTGAAAATTAATACAATTATTAATATGACTATAGAACGAAAGGTTTGGTTTGAATGAATATATACTCCTCTATTCTGCCTCCGAAGACTTTGCAGGAGGATGTGAAAAAGGAATTTCAGCAAATAAAGTTTGAATTCCATAAAGGAATCAAGGAAGAATTATTTTTGAATGCGGAAATTTTCCTTACTTATGGAGAGGATTTAACTGAAAAACTTATATACAAGGCTGATAAGTTGAAGTGGATCATGGTCATGTCGGCAGGACTGGATAGAATGCCGTTCGAAGCCTGCAAGAAACGGGGGATTCTCGTTACCAACGTCAGGGGAATCCATAAAATACCGATGGCTGAATTTACAATCGGCATGATGCTGCAGCATGTTAAGCAAATGAGGTCTCTTTGGGCTAATGAGCAGACTAAGGCATGGGAGCGTAAATTGCCGATGGGAGAATTATACGGCAAGACATTGCTCATTCTAGGTATAGGAGCAATTGGAGGAGAAGTGGCTAGACTGGCAAAGGCCTTTAATATGAAAACAATTGGTGTGAATCGCAGTGGCCGTGATTCTGATTGGGCTGACGAAATTCTTACGATGCAGAACTATCAAGCTGCCCTGCCACAGGCGGATTTCATTGTTTCGGTATTGCCTAGCACAAATGAAACAAAGCATCTCCTCGACGGCAGTGATTTTGACTTAATGAAGGATACTGCAGTATTTATCAATATCGGCCGTGGAGATTTGGTAAGAGATGAGGTTTTGCTGGAAGCACTTCAGGAAAAAAAGATAGCACATGCCTATTTTGATGTATTTTATGTGGAACCTTTGGATGAAAGCCACCCATTCTGGTTGATGGAAAATGTGACAGTAACGCCGCATATATCAAGCCTTACGAAAAACTATCTGCCAAGATCTTTTGAAATTTTTAAACATAATCTGCATACATATATAAAAAAAGGTTCGGATTATCTTAATGTTATTGACATGGATAGGGGGTACTAGGAGATGAAGATTTATACGAAGACGGGTGATAAAGGAACGACGTCGCTCATTTATGGAGCGAGAGTAGCCAAGAATGACAAGCGAGTAGAGGCGTATGGCACATGTGATGAGACGAATTCAATGATCGGTCTTGCTCTAAGTTATTTAAATGGAGAGTATTTCAGCGGCAAAGAAGATATGCAGGAGATATTCCATAAAATCCAGACAGCATTATTCCATGTCGGTGCAGAACTTGCTACCCCATCTGGAAAAGACGTGAAGTGGACTCTTGAGGAAAAGAATATCAAAGAATTAGAGGAAAAGATCGATGCCTGGGATGCGGCTCTTCCGCAATTGACCAACTTCATCCTCCCGGGTGGACATCAGGCAGGAGCTACTCTGCATGTAGCAAGGACAGTCGCGAGAAGGGCTGAACGCCTGGCTGTTGAATTGGGCGAGGAAGTCAACCCGCTTGTCCTTTCATATTTGAATCGACTGTCTGACTTCCTGTTTGTCGCAGCAAGGTATGTGAATATGCATCTAGGTTCAAAGGAGCAGACATTGCATCAAGATTAATCCGATGCTGTATTTGTAGATGTTTATGATGTGGCAATATTGACAAAAGTGGAATGGAATTAGTACACTATTTATAAATATTATAAAATAAGAATTATAATCTAAAGTAAAGTGAGGTGCATGGCGGTGGTACAGAGTCAGTTAAAAGAAGCCCTGGATACTTTGAAAGATACAGGAGTCCGTATTACTCCGCAACGTCATGCGATACTCGAATTTTTAATAAACTCCATGTCGCACCCAACAGCTGATGAAATATATAAAGCGCTTGAAGGGAAGTTCCCAAATATGAGCGTAGCGACAGTTTATAACAATTTGAGAGTATTCCGTGAAGTTGGATTGGTCAAGGAACTGACCTATGGAGATGCTTCAAGTCGTTTTGATTTTGTGACTTCCCACCATTATCACGTTATTTGTGACCAATGCGGGAAGATCGTTGACTTCCATTACCCAGGCCTTGATGAGGTGGAACACCTGGCTTCCCATGTAACGGGTTTTAAGGTCGGCAACCATAGAATGGAGATCTACGGTACTTGTCCGGATTGTTCTGCAAAGGAAGTTCATTAAACCAACTGCTGATGGCAAGAGCTATCAGTTTCTTTTTTTTGAATCAGAGCAGGCAATATAAAAAGAACTCGGCCTCGGCCGAGTTCTATTTTTTTTGTTTTCGGTTGTATTCTTCGTTAAACTCCTTGCCCTCAAGTGATGGATCAAGTGTTAACGGTTCATTGCAATACATGCAAATATCCACACGACCGAGCATTTTGGTCTGTTTGCCACAGTTAGGACAGACAACCTGGACTGTTTTAGTCGATAACATACCAATCCAAAAGTAAACAACTGTGCTAGCGATGATGAATAGCAATCCAAGGATCATGAAAATGGTCATGACCAATGGGGAACTGCGAAAGAAAATACCTCCATACATAACGATGAAGCCTATGAAGATTAAGCTCAGCGCAAAGGTGCGGATTTTATTTATTTTATTCGAATACTTTGCCATTGGAATTTCCCTCCCTAAAATCTAACTATATCATATCATTTGCGGCAAGATATCATAAAAAGTCTAAACGAATGTCGAAAATTGTCTAGAGAAAATGCAGGAGATTTTATATAATTGTCGAACATATATGCTAACAAACAAATGGAGGAGTTTATTATGGAGGATATCCTTCGTTCGATTTATCAAGAACGTGCAAGCCATCCTAATACAGTAGGAGTAGTGGTGGTCGAGAAGAGGCAAAAAGCCATCGCCGCAACCGATACTTTTGATGTCATCTTGCTTATTATAGTAAAAGAAAATAATGATCCTGTCTTTGTAAAGCATTATTCTTATGAAGATAAAAAAGCAGCAATGCATATTGTAACGGAGAAGCAAATCAATGATTGGCTTCTGATCGGCAATAACAAAAAAATATTTGACTGGCTCTACAATGGCAAGATTGTTTTTGACAGGAATGAACGGATTGCCAACCTAAAGCACGAGCTCAGGGAGTTTCCTTTCTTCGGCCGGAAAATTAAAATGGGAATTGAATTTGCTAAATTGATCAGACGATATTCTGATGGGAAAGTACTCTTTGACAACTTTAATTATCTGGATGCTTATAATCATGTTGTCCATTCACTTCATCATTTGGCAAGATTAGCGGTCATTGAAAACGGGTTCCATCCGGAAATCACAGTATGGCACCAGGTTAAACAGATTGAACCGGAGATCTATAAGTTATATGAAGAACTGATTTGCAGTGAAGAGTCCATAGAAAAGCGGTTGGAGCTATTATTCCTGGCCAGTGAATTCTTGATCCATAAAAGGACGAAGGTAGGAAGCCAGCATCTGCTTGAATCGATGGAGAGTAAAGAGCACTGGTCATTCAATGAATTGATGACACATCCAGAGTTGGCCCCATACTCTGTAGATCTTGGTATTCTTGTGGAGTATTTGATTGAAAAGAAAGTTCTTGATGTAGTCAAGGTCGAAACAAAAGGACAAGGGATATTCCATAGATATTATAGAGTCACAGAAAAATTATCTTAAAAAAATAAAGAAACCCTATTGACCATTTAAAAAATACTTGGTATATTAATAACCGTCGCTGCGGAACACAGCAAAAACACTTTCGCGGCAGACGGTTGAAAACTTAAAAGTGTTTTACTGCCGATAACATTTTTCGAAAAAAGATGTTGACAAGAAAAACACCGGATGTTATATTAGTAAAGTCGCTTCTGGGCGACACGCTAACTAACTTGCTCTTTGAAAACTAAACAAACAAGCGTCAACAAACAATAAATTATCATGACTTCTATTATAGAAGAACATGAGCCAACGTTTTAACTTTATGAGCTAACTCATAACTCTTTCTTGGAGAGTTTGATCCTGGCTCAGGACGAACGCTGGCGGCGTGCCTAATACATGCAAGTCGAGCGGATCTTCATTAGCTTGCTTTTGAAGATCAGCGGCGGACGGGTGAGTAACACGTGGGCAACCTGCCTGTAAGACTGGGATAACTTCGGGAAACCGGAGCTAATACCGGATAATCCTTTCCCTCACATGAGGGAAAGCTGAAAGACGGTTTCGGCTGTCACTTACAGATGGGCCCGCGGCGCATTAGCTAGTTGGTGAGGTAACGGCTCACCAAGGCAACGATGCGTAGCCGACCTGAGAGGGTGATCGGCCACACTGGGACTGAGACACGGCCCAGACTCCTACGGGAGGCAGCAGTAGGGAATCTTCCGCAATGGACGAAAGTCTGACGGAGCAACGCCGCGTGAGCGATGAAGGCCTTCGGGTCGTAAAGCTCTGTTGTCAGGGAAGAACAAGTACCGGAGTAACTGCCGGTACCTTGACGGTACCTGACCAGAAAGCCACGGCTAACTACGTGCCAGCAGCCGCGGTAATACGTAGGTGGCAAGCGTTGTCCGGAATTATTGGGCGTAAAGCGCGCGCAGGCGGTTCCTTAAGTCTGATGTGAAAGCCCCCGGCTCAACCGGGGAGGGTCATTGGAAACTGGGGAACTTGAGTGCAGAAGAGGAGAGCGGAATTCCACGTGTAGCGGTGAAATGCGTAGAGATGTGGAGGAACACCAGTGGCGAAGGCGGCTCTCTGGTCTGTAACTGACGCTGAGGCGCGAAAGCGTGGGGAGCGAACAGGATTAGATACCCTGGTAGTCCACGCCGTAAACGATGAGTGCTAAGTGTTAGAGGGTTTCCGCCCTTTAGTGCTGCAGCAAACGCATTAAGCACTCCGCCTGGGGAGTACGGCCGCAAGGCTGAAACTCAAAGGAATTGACGGGGGCCCGCACAAGCGGTGGAGCATGTGGTTTAATTCGAAGCAACGCGAAGAACCTTACCAGGTCTTGACATCCTCTGACAACCCTAGAGATAGGGCGTTCCCCTTCGGGGGACAGAGTGACAGGTGGTGCATGGTTGTCGTCAGCTCGTGTCGTGAGATGTTGGGTTAAGTCCCGCAACGAGCGCAACCCTTGATCTTAGTTGCCAGCATTCAGTTGGGCACTCTAAGGTGACTGCCGGTGACAAACCGGAGGAAGGTGGGGATGACGTCAAATCATCATGCCCCTTATGACCTGGGCTACACACGTGCTACAATGGATGGAACAAAGGGCTGCAAAACCGCGAGGTCGAGCCAATCCCATAAATCCATTC